>JBEKNT010000054.1:0-22748 GCA_049522565.1 Acetobacteraceae bacterium | reverse complement strand
GGGCTTGACCCGGCCATCTATCGCGGCACTGCGGCTGCATAGATGGCCGGGTCAAGCCCGGCCATGACGGTTGGGACGGACCGTGCCGTACGTCAATCTTTCGGACGGTTGGTATTAGCGCACTTCCACCCTGACTGGAATCGTCAGGACCGCTGTCATTGCGAGCCGCGTAGCGACGCAGCAATCCCCTGCGTGACGAGCAGGCGACTCCCGCTTCGCGGCGCAACCCCACGTCGTGGGCGAGGCCTTGGTTATACGCATCCCGCGGTTTGCGTATATCGAACCGGCGGACCCCGGCTTGGCTGTTGCACAGGCGATCACGTCGCGATAGCCGCGCGGCTGAGAGGGCCGAGTGCCGACCCGACCACTCTCAATGCTCACGGTTGATCGCCCAATCCCGCGCGCAGCGCGGCAGAGGTTGCCTTATCCCATGCTCCCCGCCAGCAGCGTGGTGACGCGGCGGGCGAATGCACTTGGATCGCGCGGCAGATCACCTTCCTGCACGCGCGCCAGGTCCAGCAGCGTTGCGGCCGCTTCGCCGATCAGCGCCTTGTCGGCCGACTTGCCTGCCAGGGTCTCGATCAGCTTGTGCCGCGGGTTCACCTCCAGCACCGGGGCGGCGGGCAGCATCGCGCGGCCGGCGCGACGCAACAGGCGCTGCATTTGCAGATCGGGCCCGCGCTCGCCGGCCGCCAACACCACGGCGCTATCGGTCAGCCGCGCCGTGGCGCGCACGTCCGACACGTCCGCCCCCAGTGCCTCCTTCATCGCCGCGAGCAACGGGGAAATGTCGGGGGCGTCGGCGTCCTTGCCGAGGTCTTCGCCCGCCTGGGTGACACTTTTCAGCTTCTTGCCCTCGAAGCTGTCCAGCCGCTCCGGCCAGAACGCGTCGATCGGGTCGGGCAGCAACAGCACCTCGATCCCCTTGGCACGGAAGCCTTCCAGTTGCGGCGAGCTTTTCAGCGCCTCGGCGGTGTCGCCGACCAGGTACCAGATGGTGTCCTGGCCGGTCTGGAGGCGGTCGGCGTATTCCGGCAGCGAGGTCCAGCCGTCCTGCGTCGAGGAACGGAACCGTAGCAGCGGCGCGAGTTCGGCGCGGTGCTCGGTATCCTCCCACACACCCTCCTTCAGCAGGGCGCCGAAATTCTCCCAGAACTTCGCGTATTCCTCCGTCTCCTTGGCGCGGGTCTTCAGCTCCGACAGCACGCGGCCGACCAGCGCCTTGCGGATGCGGCCGAGCACCGGCGTGGTTTGCAGCATCTCCCGCGAGACGTTCAGCGGCAGGTCCTCGGTATCCACCACGCCCTGCACGAAGCGCAGCCAGGCCGGCAGCAGCTCGGCCTTGTCGGTGATGAACATGCGGCGGACATGCAGGCGGACATGCGACTCGCGATCGTTGTCCAGCGGGTCGAACGGCTTCATGCCGGGGATGAACAGGAGGGCGAAGAACTCCAGCATGCCCTCGGCCTTCCAGTGCAGCGTGGCCCAGGGGTCGTCGAACAGGTGGCCGAGGTGGCGGTAGAACTCCTTGTAGGATTGTTCGGACACGTCGGCACGCGGCTTGCGCCAGAGCGCGTTGCCCTCGTTGGCCGGCTGGTCCTTGCCATCCCGGGAAATGGTGATCGGCAGGGTGATGTGGTCCGCCCATTTGCGCACCACGGCTTCCAGCCGCATCGGCTCGAGGTATTCCTCGGCGTCGGCCTTGATGTGCAGCAGCACGTCGCTGCCGGCGGTTTCGCGGGCGGCGGGGGCGATGGTGAAGGCGCCGGCGCCGTCCGAGGCCCAGGCGAACGCCTCCTCGCTGCCGGCTTTGCGCGAAGTGACTTCGACCCGGTCGGCGACCATGAAGGCGGAGTAGAAGCCGACCCCGAACTGGCCGATCAGGCTGGGGCGGTCTTCCGGCTTGGCATTGGCCAGCGCCTCGCCGAAGGCGCGGGTGCCGGACCGGGCGATGGTGCCGAGATTGTCCACCATCTCCTGCCGGCTCATGCCGATCCCGTCGTCGGCGATCAGCAGGGTGCGGGCCTGCTTGTCCGGGACGATGCGGATTTTGGCCTCGGGCGGGGGGGAGAGGTTGGGGTCGGTCAGCGCCTCGAAGCGGCGCCGGTCCATGGCGTCGGCGGCGTTGGCCACCAGTTCGCGCAAGAATATTTCGCGCTCCGAGTAGAGGGAATGGACCACGAGATCGAGCAAACGCCCGACTTCGGCGCCAAATGCGTGTTGTTCTGTAATGGTGTCGTTCATTTCAAACCTCCTTGCGGGCCGCGATATGCGTGCTGTGGGGGCAGGTTTCAATACGTCGATGGAGCGAGGAGTCGGTTGTGGCGGGAGCAGGTTGGGCGCTTAAGGGAGGGCAGTCGGGTTCAGGCCGCCACCCTACAGGCGGCCGGAATGTTCGCTGTCGCGTAGAACACGGCGGCGATCACGGGTGGGGGTCGTATTGTCGGCGATCCAACGCAAAACGTCGGCATCGTAGTCGCTCGTGCCTGAGTCTCCGTCGTCCGGTGGTTGGCCGGGACGTACCGACCCTGTTTATCACAACGGCCGCGGTTTGCACGGCGGCGTCCGCCGAACCGGGTCCGCCTCGGCGCCGATGGCAACCTACCGGCTTCGTGTCACAGTCCTTGGCCGGGCAAGTGCCTCGGTGAGGCCGTCACGGGCACCACCAGGACGGTCGGAGCAGGCCGGCGACCGATATGTCCACATCGGCGTCAGGCCAGTGAATCCCCTCGCCCCTGCCGATCAGCCGCCAGTTGGCGCGCTGCACGGGTGAAGCCTTCAATAGCCGCGGGAACCAGACCAGCGGCACGGCGATCTCACGGCCGTCGGCGAGCGATACGCGGCGTTGGTCCTCGGACACCGATACCGCGGTGGCGATCGCCCCAGGGGTTGCTGCCGAAGCGCTCACGGATTGTCACCGACCCCTCCCCCTACCCCTCCCACAAGGGGAGGGGGAGACGTGGGTTACGCCGGAATGCGTACCGGCATCGCGGTGATCCCGTGGATGAAATTCGAGTAGATGCGCTTCGGCTCGTCCATCAATTCGATGACCGGGAAGCGCTTCATGATCTCCTCCCACAGGATCGTCAGTTGCAGCTCGGCCAGCCGGTTGCCGACGCAGCGATGGATGCCGAAACCGAACGACATGTGATGCCGCGGGCGGGCGCGGTCGATAATGAACTCGTTCGGGCGGTCGATCGACTCCTCGTCGCGGTTGCCCGAGATGTACCACATCACGACCTTGTCGCCCTGGCGGATCTGCTTGCCGCCGAGCTCGGCATCGGCCACCGCGGTGCGCCGCATGTGCACGATCGGCGACTGCCAGCGGATGATCTCCGGCACCATGGTCGGGATCAGCCCGGGATTGTCGCGCAGCTTCTGGTATTCGGCCGGGTGCTTGCACAGCGCCCACAGCCCGCCGCTCATGGAGTTGCGCGTGGTGTCGTTGCCGCCGACGATCAGCAGCACCAGATTGCCGAGGAACTCGGCCGGGTCGTCCACCAGGTTCTTCGTCGCTTCGCCGTGCGCCAGCATCGAGATCAGGTCGAAGCCGCCCGGCCGCGCCTTGCGCTCATGCCACAGGGCGGTGAACACGCGTACCGCCTCGGTCAGGATCTCCAGCCGTTTCTGCTCTGAATCGACCTCGCCGCCGGCGTTGACGTCGGCGGTGGAGACGTCCGACCAGTAGGTCAGCTTGCGGCGGTCCTCCAGCGGGAAGTCGAACAGCGTCGTCAGCATCAGCGTGGTCAACTCGATCGACACGCGCTGCACCCAGTCGAACGTCTCGCCGCGCGGCAGGCCGTCCAGCACGCGGCAGACGCGCTCGCGGATGATCGGCTCCATGTTCTGTAGGTTGGCCGGCGCGACGATCGGGCTGACCACCTTGCGCTGGTCGTCGTGCCGCGGCGGGTCACTGGCGATGAAGCTGGAGCGGCGGAATTCCATCGGGCGGTCGGTGATGGTGATGCCGCCGAGCTTCGCCGCGGACGAGTAAACCTGGTGGCTGGTCTCGACCTGCATGATGTCCTTGAATTTGGTCACCGACCAGAAGGAGCCGTACATGCCGTCCTGCGTGTAGTGCACCGGGGCTTCCCGGCGCAGGCGCTCGAAATACGGGTGCCAGACGTCGTCCTGGTAGAGCTTCGGATTGCTGACATCGATGGCGTCGAGCGGCAGCGCGTAGGCGTCGGCAACCGGATCGAAATGGACCGGCGCGTTCATGGCGAGCCCTCCTGGTGATTCTTGTGTCCGACTGCCAGATGAGGTCGGACCTGACGGGGTCTGCTGTGCAGTAGGGTGCCAGGAGTGGCAGGTCGGCTCAAGCCTTGAGTTGAGCAAAGCCGGCACGGCCGGCGTGCGCTGATCGGCTCTGCCCGGAATGCCCCGCGGACGAAGGAGAACCGGCATCCGCGGACGCGGCAGACAGTCGGCCGCTGCCGCATGCAACCGGCCGGGCGTGAACAAACGATCAGCGGCCCGTCGGAAACGCTTGCAATCCGCCCGGCGAACCCCAACCATTCGCCCATGCCCGGCTTCGATTCCGGATTCGCTGCTCGCGTCAAGGCTGTCCTCGGGCCGACCAACACCGGCAAGACGCATCTCGCCATCGAGCGTTTGCTCGGCCACGCCTCCGGCATCATCGGCTTCCCCCTCCGCCTGCTCGCCCGCGAGAACTACGACCGGATGGTGGCCCGCAAGGGCGCCCGCCACGTCGCCCTGATCACCGGGGAAGAAAAAATCGTCCCGCCCAACGCCCGCTGGTTCTCCTGCACCGTCGAGGCCATGCCGCTGGACCGCGACGCCGAGTTCGTCGCGGTGGATGAGATCCAGCTCTGCGCCGACCCGGACCGCGGGCACGTCTTCACCGACCGGCTGCTGCATGCCCGCGGCATGGTGGAGACCATGTTCCTCGGCGCCGAGACGATCCGGCCGCTGCTGAACCGCCTGGTGCCGTCGGCCAGCATCGAGACGCGGCCGCGCATGTCGCAACTGGTCTATGCCGGGCCGGCCAAGCTGTCTAAGCTGCCGCCGCGCAGCGCGGTCGTCGCGTTCAGCGCCGCCGAGGTCTACGCCATCGCCGAACAGATCCGCCGGCGCCGCGGCGGGTGCGCGGTGGTAATGGGGCGCCTGTCGCCTCGGACGCGCAACGCCCAGGTCGCGCTCTACCAGGACAAGGAAGTGGACTTCCTGGTGGCCACCGACGCCATCGGCATGGGCCTGAACATGGCGGTGGACCACGTGGCCTTCGCCGGGCTGGGCAAGTTCGACGGCAACCGGCCCCGGCGGCTGACCGCGGCGGAGATCGCCCAGATCGCCGGCCGCGCCGGGCGAGGCATGCGCGACGGCACCTTCGGCACCACCGCCCAGTGCCTGACGCTGCCCGACGACGCCGTCGCCGCGGTCGAAGCCCACAGCTTCGAGCCGCTGGAGCAATTGTGCTGGCGCAACAGCGCGCTGGATTTCGGCCAGGTGGACGCGCTGCTGGACAGCCTGACCGCGCCGCCGCCCGGCCCCGGCCTGGTGAAAGGCAACGACGCCTCCGACATGGAGACGCTGGCGGCGCTGGCGCGAGAGCAGGAGATACGGCGGCTGGCGCACGGGCGGGCTCGGGTGCGGCTGCTGTGGGAGTGCTGCCAGATCCCCGACTTCCGCAAGCTGGCGGACGACACCCACACCAACCTGTGCGCCCGGGTGTTCGGCCATGTCGCCCGGGAGAAGCGGCTGCCGACCGACTGGCTGGCGGGGCAGATCGCGGCCCTGGCGCGAGCGGACGGCGACATCGACACGCTGATGCAGCGCCTAGCCGGCATCCGCGTGTGGTCCTACATCGCGGCGCGGAGCGATTGGGTGGCCGACGCGCTGCACTGGCAGGGCCGCGCCCGGGAGGTCGAGGACCTGCTGTCCGACGCCCTGCACGAGCGCCTGACCAGCCGTTTCGTCGATCGCCGTGCCGCCCACCTGATGCGCCGGCTGGACGAGGCCGAGGGCAAGGAGCTGCTGTCCGCCGTCACGCGCCGCGGCGAGGTGGTGGTGGAGGGCCACCCGGTCGGCCACGTCGCCGGCTTCCTGTTCCTGCCCGACCCGGACGCGGTGGGCGACGAGAAGAAACTGGTGCTGCGCGCCGCCCGCCGGGCTCTGCGCGAGGAGATGCCGCGCCGGGTTGCGTCGCTGGAAGCCGCGCCCGACGCGGCGCTGGCGCTGACGCCGGATCACGCGGTGACCTGGGACGGGGTGCCGGTGGCCCGCCTGGTGCGCGGCCCGAGCGCGCTGCGGCCGGCGGTGCGGATGCTGGACAGCGAGTATCTCGATGGCGCGCAACGCGAGCGGCTGCGGGCGCGGCTGCAACGCTACCTGGACGACCGGGTCCGCGCCGACCTTGCGCCCCTCTTCGCCGCGGCGGTGCGGGGCGACGCGATGCCGGCAGCGCGGGGCAGGCTGCATCGGTTGACCGAGGCGCTGGGGGTGATCCCGGGCGACGACGGGGCATTGGGGTTTGGTGGGGGTGGGGCGCCGGGTGGCGGCGGGGCGCCAGGGTTTGGCGGGGTGTCGGGCGCCGGCGGCGCTATGGCCGATGGCGGGGCAGCCGGCCACGGCGCGGCGCCGAACCATGGCGGGGCGCCGGGCCATGGCGACGGGATGCCGACGCCGGAGCTGCGGGCGGCGTTGCGATCGCTAGGGGTGCGGTCCGGGCGGCTGGCGCTGTTCATCCCGGCGCTGCTGAAGCCTCGGGCGGCGGCGATGCGGGCGCAGCTTCTGGCGCTGCAACAGGGGGTGCCGGTGCCGACGCTGCCGGCGGCGGGGCTGGTCGCAGTGCCGTGTCCGGCGGACTGGCCGCCCGGGTTTGCCCTCGCGCTGGGCTGGGTCGCGGCCGGGCCGATGCTGCTGCGGCTGGATGTGGCAGAGCAAGTGGCGGGGGAGTTGGGCTGGGCGACGCGGAAGGGGGCGATGGCGGTGCCTCCGAGCCTGGCGTCGCGGCTGTCGATCAAGCCGGATCTGCTGCCGGTGGCGCTGCGGGCATTGGGGTTCCGGGTGGTACCGGGCGTGGGGATGGGGCCGGGGGAATATGGGCCTCCGGCGCCGGCCATGCTGCTGCCGTTGCGGCGGCGGCGAGTGCCGATTGTGGCGGAGACCGGGCCGGCGCGTGGGGGGCACGGGCCGTTCGCCGCGCTGGCGGTGCTGAAGCGGTAGCGGGCGCGCGGGGCGGCGCCGCGGGGGCTTCAGCTCGCCATGATACGAAGTGCCAGCCCTTGCGACGCCTGCGTAAGGCGGTCGTCATTCGTCCACAAGGCATCGCAGCGATGGTGTTGCGCACAGGCAAGGTGCAGGGCATCCGGCGTCTTCAGGCCAAAGCGGGCGCGCAGTTCCGCCGCCTAAAATTGCCGGTAGGATGGACGGATCAGTTCAGCATGGCGACAATGACACCTGGAAGACACTGAAGACGCTTGAGCAGGTTTGGCAATGCCTATTCAGTCGAGCGGCAGCGACGCGGCGACCCTGATCGGCGATTTCTGGGCCGAGGCGAACGCGATACCTGTGGAAAAAAGAGCCCGCCTATGATCACGCTCAAGCTCGGCATCGCCAGCTACGACGAGATGAAATCTCGCACGATGCGGATCGCGTGCGGCGCGCCCGCCGGTTGCGGCCCCATCCGACGCTCGCTTACAGCCCGACCAGCTCAATCAAAGCGCCAAAGCGCAGAAAGTCGCCGGTGTTGAAGGTCAGCAGTCGACCCTCGCCATGGGCGAGCATCGTGGCGACGATGTTGGCGTCGTGCACCTGACGGCCAGCAAAAGCATAATGGCGGCTCAATTCGCAGAGCTGATCCCAGACCGCCGGGCCGTCCTCCAGCACGCCGAAACGATTGGCGAAGGCCGTCGCATCCGCCATGGCCTCCGCCAGGCTGAGAGGTTTCCCCCAGGTCTGCGGCCGGGTCATCGCCGCGAGGTATTCACGCAGGATTTGCCGGCTGATCGACAGCCGTTCGTTGGCGGCGAGACGAACCAGCCCGGCGCGCGCCCTGTCGTGGAATGGCGCGCCCTCGGCCGCCGCGTATATCAGGACGTTGGTATCGACAAAGCTCACCTTCCGTCGTCGCCGTACATGTCCTCGCGCCGCAGGCTCAGCCCCTCCGGCCACGGACCCAGGTCGTGCTTCGGCAAATCGTTCAAACCGAGCGGTCGGCCCGCCGGCCTGCGGACTCGCCGATCCGTGACCGTGATCGTGACGTCATGCTCACCTGCTGGCACCTCATCGGGTGCCGTGCCGGAAATGCGGTGATCCGGGCTGACCACGACGCGGGTACGAACTTCGTTCATGCGCTGGTGCCCTTTCGTGGCGGTCGCCTCGCATTCTGCCATTCTACGTGGGATAGGAGAAGGCGGCGTCGTTCAGCCGGTTCCGCCTCACGCGGCATGAGCCCATGGCCGCCCGCCGGGCCGTCCGATGAGCGGATGCGTGCGCGCATAGGTGACGGCAGCCTCCAACGCCTCACGCGCAAGGTCCGGATTTTCGGCCAGGATCTCGTCGATCGTGTCGCCATGGTCGACCCGGCCGAGCACGGAATAGACGGTCATCCGCGTGCCGCGAATGACCGGCGTGGCGCCCTTGATCTCTTCGTCGATGACGATGGCGCTATCGCGCGCCACTCGGTAGCGCTCGGCGCGATCCATCACATCGCCGACCAGCCGCCCGACGTCGAGCTCCACCGCGGGCGACAGCTCCACGCGGGCCGTGCGGATGTCGCCCGGCGGCAGATGCGCCAGAAGCTGCGCCAGACGCCTCTTGTGTGCCGTGGTCAACCGGAGGTCGAGCCGGTCGATGAGCGCGGCATAGGCGACGGCATGCGTCGGCAGCATGCGCCTGGCGGTCCGCCCCGCATCCCGCGAGACCTGGAACCGCGCCCGAATCACCCGCTCCTCGATCGCCTTCTCGACAACGCGCTTTGGCGCACCGGAGAGTTCGGCGACTTCGCGAGGGCTAAGCGTGGCGGCGGTCGGCATAATTCGTCCCCTTCGAGGGACGACATGACGGCAATGCCGCGGCGCGGCAGCCTCCCCTGCCCGTGACCCGAAGATTGTATCCGAATTCCAGCCGCATTCCGGTTGACAGCCCACGGCGCGTCCCGGTCTTGTGCCCCGCATGCGCGCCCGCCGCCTCCCGCGCCTGTTCCTCCTCGCCCTGCTCGCGCTGCTGGCCGGTGTCCGGCCGGGCGCCGCGCAGAGCCTCCCGCGCGTGCAGAGCCGCTATTTCGTCACCAGCGACGGGGTGCGGCTGCACTACCTGGAGGCCGGCCCGCGCGGGGGGAAAATCCTGCTGTTCGTCCCCGGCTGGACCATGCCCGCCTGGATCTGGGCGCCGCAGATCGCCGCCTTCTCGCGCCAGTACCACGTCGTGGCGTTCGACCCGCGCGGCCAGGGCGACTCGGACGCCCCCGCCACCGGCTATGAGCCGGGCCGCCGCGGCCAGGACATCGCCGACCTCATCACCCGTCTCGAACCGGTGCCGGTCGTGGTGGTCGGCTGGTCGCTCGGCGTCCTCGACACGCTCGCCTACGTGCACACCCATGGCGACGCGCTGATCGCCGGCCTGGTCCTGGTGGACAACTCGGTCGGCGAGGAGCCGCCACCCCTGCCCGTCCCGCCGCCGGCACACCCCGGCCCGTCACTGCCGCACGACGTGGCGATGCGGCGTTTCGTCCAGGGCATGTTCCACCGGCCGCAGAACGCCGCGTATCTCGATCGACTCACCGAGGCCACGCTGCACACCCCGGAAGCCGCCTGCCGGGCGCTGCTGTCCTACCCCGTCCCGCGCACCTATTGGCGCGAGGCGATCTACGCCACCGCCAAGCCGGTGCTATATGTCGTGCGCCCCGGCTTCGTTGCGCAGGCGGAGAACCTGCAAAGCAAGCGGCCGAATACCGAGACGGCGTTGTTCACCGACGCCGGTCATGCGTTGTTCGTCGATGACGCGGCGCGGTTCAACGCGTTGCTGGAGAGTTTCATCCATCGCCGGATCTGGCCGTGAGCCTGTGGCCGCTGTTCCTCATCTCGCTGGCGGCGGTGGGATATGAGACCGCGCTGACGCGCTATTTCGCCGTCGCGACCTGGTCGGAATACGGCTACTGGGTGATTTCCATCGTCATGGTCGGGTTCGCGCTCAGCGGCGTGGTGCTGGCGCTGTGGCGCGACGCTCTGGCGCGGCATGGCACATGGTTGATGGCCGCCTTGCCGCCGCTGCTGGTGCTCAGCGCCGCGATCGGCTTCCACCTGACCACCATCAACCCGTTCAATCCGCTGCAATTGCAGAACCCGACCACCTGGGCGGACCAGCTCTGGAACATCGCCGGCTACTACGCGGCGCTGCTGCCGTTCTTCTTCCTCGCCGGGTTGTTCGTCAGCCTGAGCTTCGTGCTCAACGCGTCGCGCATCGGTGTGGTCTACAGCTACGACCTGACCGGCGCCGGCGCCGGCGCGGCGCTGGTGCTGGCGGCGATGTTCGCGGTGCACGCGTTCTTCCTGGTGCCGCTGCTGCTGGTGCCGCTGGCGGTCAGCGCGTGCTTCCTCCCGCCACGGCACCGCTGGCGCAGCGTTGCCGCCGCCGGGCTGGCGCTGCTGGCCGGCGAGGCGCTGCTGGTGCTCGACAACCAGGCCCAGGTGAACCAGTTCAAGGCAATCTACGCGCCGCTGCAAACGCCCGGCGCGCGCACCCTGGCGCAGGTGTTTTCGCCCCGTGGCGACTACACATTGCTCGACGACTTCACCGAGCGGGTGGACACCGACGTCTCCAACAACGCCGGATTGCTCGGCGTCGAGGGTCCGCCGCGCAGCTTCGGCCTGTATCGCGACGGCAACCGCATCGCCGCGCTGCCGGAAGCGTCCGGCCCGGTCGCGGGCTATGCGACGTCCGCACTGGACGCACTGCCCTACACACTGGTGCCGCATGCGCACGTGCTGTTGGCGGGCGCATCGGGCGGCTTCCGCATCGCCGAACTGCTGGCGCTCGGCGCGGCGCAGGTGCGCGTATTGGAACCCGAACCGGTGCTGCACCGCGCGTTGACGCAGGGGCTGGGTCCGTCGCCCGCATGGCATGGCGATCCGCATGTGACGCTCTCGGACTCCGGTCCGGTGGCGGCGGTTGGCGAGAACGGCCAGCCGAACGACCGTCCCCCAGCCGTCATTGCGAGCGAAGCGAAGCAATCTCCCGCGTGCGCTGGCGCGATATCCCGGGGGGATTGCTTCGCTGCGCTCGCAACGACAGTCGAAGGTCCGGACCGCCAGGATCGCGGCACCGGCTGGGACATCATCGACATCTCGGCCGATTTCCTCGACGCGGCCGACGCCAACGCCACCGCCTTCAGCGTCGAGGCGATCGCCAGCTACCTGCACGCCCTGGCGCCGGGTGGGCTGGTGTCGATCCCGGTCTCGATCCGCGACTTCCCGGTCTATGCGTTGCGCGTGCTGGCGACCGCGCGCGTGGCACTGCATCGCGCCGGCCTCGCCGATGCGGGCGCGCATGTCGTGGTTTACCGCTCGGCCTGGGGTGCCCGCGTGTTGTTGTCGCGCGATGCCTGGTCCGATTCCCGCATCGCCACACTGCGGAAATTCTGCGACGATCGTTCGTTCGACGTGTCGTGGTACCCCGGCATCGATGTGGCCGCCGCGCGCGCCAACATCTACAACGACCTCCCCGCGGTGTCGTTCGCCAGCGGCGAGGTGCAGTCGGGCGGCCCGGACGACTCCATCGCCGACGAAGCGGGCGCGGTGCTGGCCGGCGCCGACAGTCCGTCGCGCGAGTCGTTCAACCTGGCGCCGGTCACGCTCGACCGGCCGTATTTCTATGCCGTGCTGCGGCTGGATCAGCTCGGCACGCTGCTGCGCCGGCTGGAGATCCTGCCGCAGGGGGAAATCGGCGGGCTGGTGAACCTGGCGGTGCTGGCGCAGGCGGCGGTGATCGCCGTGCTGGCGTTGCTGGTGCCGCTGGCCGCGCCGCGGCGGCTGCGCGCCGGCAGCGCGGGCCTGCTGCGCGCGGCGGTGTATTTTCCCGCGCTGGCGCTGGGTTTCCTGTTCATCGAGATCGCGCTGATCGAGCGCGCCAGCTTCTGGCTGAATGACCGGACCAGCGGCTTCGCCGTCGTGCTGACCGGCATGCTGGTGTTCTCCGGGCTCGGCAGCATGGCAGCGGACCGGCTGGCCGTGGCGCCGCGCGTGGCGATGGCGGGGGCTGCATTGGTGGTACTTTGCTGGTGTGCCGCCCTGCTGGCCGGATTGCAGCCGCTGATGCTCGCGACATTGGGATGGCCGTGGCTGGCGCGGGCAGGACTGGTGCTGGCGGTGCTGGCACCGGTGTCGCTGGCGCTGGGACTGCCATTCCCGCTCGGCCTGGCGCGCCTCGGCAATGGCGGCGTGCTGCCCTGGGCCTGGGGGCTGAACGGCGCCTTCTCTGTCGTGGCGACGCCGCTCGCCAACCTGATCGCGCGTCAGGCGGGCCTCGACGACCTGCTGATCGCGGCAGCCGTGTTCTATGCGGTAGCGCTGGCTTGCTTCCCGGCCATGCGCCCCGCGCGAGCCTGGGCGGAAGCGCCCGCAACGCCAGGATGAGCGACGGTCAGGACACCACGTAGAACGTCAGCCCCTCCTCGCCTTCGTAGTCGTCGACATGAACCAGGCCCTCAAACCCCGTGGTGCGGGCTTGCCATTGATAGAAGTGGTGGTTGCGCTGGTTGCCAGCGCCAAAACCGTATTTCGAGATGATCAGGTCGAAACTTTGCGGACCATAGGCGAACACAATTACGGTCGTGCCCGTGTAGGGGCCTCGTTCGACACCGGTCCTTGACCCGACGCCGTCTGACGAGCCGATACGTCGTGCCCCCACGACGATGAAATCGTCCCATAGTACACTGAGATCGGCAGCCAGTTTCCCGCTCAAAACGGCCAGCATTTTTCTGCTTGGCGGGTCGCAGCTCCAGCGGCCCAGAATCTGCGAGCGCTTGGTCGGAGGCAGCCGATCAGCCGAGAAGCGCACCCCCCAATCTTCATAGAATTTATGATTATTTGTGTACTCGAAGACACGCATCCCCGACGTGCCTTGCAGCCGGGCGATCGTATCCCGCAACTGGTTGTGCTTCCCCTTCCAGATCAGCCGGTGGCGCGCATATTGCGAGTCGTTGCCAGGATTGTGGTTGGTGCTGGTGATGGTCACCGTGTCGTTCCCCCCCGATTTGCGGTTCGCTGGGTCGACGGACCGGTTGCAGCGCCGGCCCAGCGTCGGATTTGCCGCAGTTAACTCAGGTCGTACCGAATCGCCAGTAAATTCTGGGAAATGAGACTGGCCGCCATGGTGCCTCAGGCAAAGCACCCAGCCTGCTGTCAGTGAAACCGCATGCGGTCTGTCGTTTTGCCAGGCGTTGGGCTATGACGCGGCACGACCAGTTGCATTGGGTGGGGAACTTTCCGTGTGGTTGCTCTGAGCGATCGAGTTTCGCGGCGTGCCATGCTGGCATCGGCCGCTGCGCTGGCGTCCTGGCGCGCGGCCCTGGCGGCACCGCCCTGGACGCGCGACACTTACGAGACGGCGATGCGTGCCTCCGGCCGGCCGGTCAGCCTGACCGATGCCCAGTTCGACGCCATCCAGAAGCGCAAGCCGGCGGCGATGCGGCTGATCGAGTCTTATCTGAAAGAACGGTTGGGCAGCGCCGATCCCGCGGTGACGGCGGCGTTCCAGGCGGTGCCACGCGAGTATTTCCACTATATCTACTCCGAGCATCGGGCCACCCCGGGGGATGCGTACGAGGCGGAGCCAAAGCCGTGGGGGCTGGGCTGGGGCTCGGCGCTGTCGGATTATCTGGGGCAGGCCTACATGACCCAGGTCTGCCAGCCAAAGTCGGGCGATGTGACGCTGGAGATCGGCACCGGCAGCGGCTTCCAGAGCGCGCTGCTGTCGCGCATCGTGGCGCAGGCCTATTCGATCGAGATCATCGAGCCGCTGGGCAAGGCGGTCAGCCGCATCTTCGCGCCGATCGGCTACGACAACGTGCATACCAAGGTTGGCGACGGTTATTACGGCTGGTCGGAGGTGACCGACGGCTTCGACATCATCATCGTCACTTGCGCCGCGCAGTACGCGCCGCCGGAGCTGTTCAAGCAGATCAAGCCGGGCGGACGGATGGTGATTCCGATCGGCCAGCCGTTCAAGCGCGGCCAGGTGCTGTACGTCTATACCAAGGACGCGGACGGCAAGATCCACTCGCGGCGCGACATGGGGGTGTTCTTCATTCCGATGACCGGCGCGATCGAGAAGACGCCGGCGCCGCACGCCACCGCTGCTGCGGCCACCAGCCCGGTCGCCCCGGCGGCAGACAAGCCGCAAGGCGAGTAGCTGCGTCGCCGCACTGCGGGACCGGGGTTCAGGGTTCGACGGCTGCCGCGTCGGCCACCGGAAGGTCCCGCGGCCCGGGCGAGCACCGCCCGGCGCAGCAGGCGACCTCCTGCAACAGCCGCAGCACCGCCGACTCCTGCCGCTCCAGGCCGTAGCGGTCTGCCACCCAGGCGCGGTACAGCCCGGGCCGCGCCGAGCGGATCAGCGCCACCGCCTCGTCGATGCCGGCGAACAGGCACTCCGCCGGCCATAATTGCTCGGCACCGGGGAAGCCGTGCACCACCGGGAAAGCACCGACTGCCATCGCCTCGCCGATCGCCATGCCGAAACTCTCGTAGAGGCTGGTCGAGAGCAACACGCCCTTGTCGGCGTACCAGGCGGGCATGTCGGCGACCGGACCGTCGAACCGCATCGCGCCGCCCAGGCCCAAGGCGGGAATCTGCCGTTCCAGGTAGCGCAGCGTGCGCAGGTCGGTGAAGGCGCCGGCCGCGTGAAACGTGTAGCGCGGGTCAAGCTGCCGCAGGCGGTAGGCGATCTGCAGCAGCAGCGCCGGGTTCTTCTTCGGCTCCACATGGCCGACCCAGCCGACGCGGAACCGCTCCGGCGCGCCCGGCGCGAACCGCGCGAGGTCGATGCCGTTGGCGATCCGCAGCATCGGCACGGCGGCGGCGACCGCCGGGAACCGGCTGGTCAGCAGGTCGGCGATGTCGCCGCCGACCAGCACCAGGCGATGCACCTGCGCCCAGTCGACGCGCGCGGGAAAATCGGTCTGCAACGCCTCGATCGAATGCAGGCGCAGGATGCAGGGCCGGCCGGCCAGCACGCCTGACGTGGTCGCCCACACGGCATGGTCCCAACACCATTCCAGCCAGACGATGTCCGCGTCGGCGATCGCCTGCCCCAGCGCGGGACCCGGCGGAGCAGACACGAAGCGCACGTCATAATGGCGCCGCAGTGCCGGCAGCAGGGGCAGCAGGAAGCTGTCCTGCGCGCCTTTCACCCGGTCTGCCAGCAGCAGGCGCGGTATCGGCATCGGTCTTGACCCGGAAGTGGTCCGGTCAGGCTAGACCTTGTTGGTTGCCGAAACGTGAACGGCCGCCGCCGACAGATCCAGGCTCGGCACCGGTTGGCCCCAGATGCGATAGGCTTCGAGCTGGCGCAGCGTCGGGATCGACGTGGTGACGTCCCCGGCTTCGTCGTGGAACTCGATCACCACCAGGCCCGACACCGGGTCGAACCGCAGCGATGGGTTGGCAACCAGCACCGCCGGCGGCGTGGGCGGTGCCTGCGCTGGCGGCGTGAACTTCTCCGACTTCGGCTCGGCAGGGTTTTCGCTCGCACCGAGGACCGGGCCGACGGCTTTGACGCTGAGATCGCTCGGCATGACAGAACGGTCCATTGCGGCTGCGCCGTTCTGGCGCGAATCACACTCAGGCAGTGTGCGCCAGGAGAGGTTAACCGACGGTTAAAAAAAACTGCTCCCGCTTTGCGGGTGAGGTCAGAGCGCGGGAGCGCTCCGAGTGAGGGTGATCGGGCCGCCCGATCAAGAATGCCGCGTGCCGAGTGCGAGGACCGCCTGCCGGGGTGGCAGCACTTTGGCCCGCCAACTGCCCCCTACACCGGCAGCCTGATCCGCGCCCGCAACCCGCCGAGCGGGCTCTCCTCCAGCACGATCTCCCCGCCATGCGCCCGCACGATATCTCGGGCGATCGTCAGACCCAGCCCGGTTCCCCCCGCCTCACTGCTCTCGAACGGCCGGAACACGCTCTCCCGCCGTTCCGGCGAGATCCCCGGCCCATCGTCATCCACCGTCACCGTGACGGCACGCCCCTGCGGCGTCGCCGCCAGCTCAACGTGCCGGGCGTGCCGCCGCGCGTTGTCCACCAGGTTGGTGATGGCCCGCCGCACCGCATTGACCCGCAGCGACATCGTCAGGGCCGGCGGCGCGTCCAGCGACACGTCCGCGCCGGCCCGCCGGGCGCTCGCCGCCACCTCCTCTAGCATCGAGGCCAGGTTGACCGGCTCCGCCTGTTCCACCCCCTCGCCGCGTGCGAAGGCAAGGTAGCCGCCGATCATGCGGTCCATCTCCTCGACGTCGGCCTGCATCTCCGCCACGTCCTGACGCGTTTCCTCCCGCGCCGGCAGCATCGCCAGCGCCAGTTTCAGCCGGGTCAGCGGCGTGCGCAGGTCATGCGACACCCCGGCCAGCATCTCCGTCCGTTGCAGCAGGAACCGGCGGATGCGCTCTTGCATGCGGTTGAACGCGGTGGCGGCCTGGCGCACCTCCGTGGCGCCCTCCGGTCGGATCATGCCGATGTCGCGCCCGCGGCCGAACGCGTCGGCTGCCGTCGCCAGCCGGCGGATCGCCCGCACCTGGTTGCGCATGAACATCGCGGCGATGCCGAACACGAACAGCGCGGTGCCGACCACCCACCCCACGAACAGGAAGATCGTGCCGGTGTACAGCCGCTTGCGCGGGGCGACGACGGTCAGCACGCCGTCCGGCATCTGCAAGCGGATCAGCACCGAGTGCGGGTCGGAAATCCAGTCGGTGGTGAAGGGCCGCGTGAACGTCTCCTTCAACGCCGCGGTCAGGTCGTCGTCCATCGGGCCGAGGATGTTGACCGACTCGGTATTCGGCAGGATCCCGCCGGGGTCGATGGTGATGGCCAGGTCGAACCGCCGGCTGGCGTCGGCCAGGATCCACTCGCGGTCGGCCTGGTCCGGAAACTGACGCATCAGGTCGAGCGTGTAGGCGATCTCGCTGGTAACCCCGGCGGACAGCCGTCGCGACACCAGGTCGAGATGGCTGCCGTAGTAGATTTGCAGTGCCACCGCCTGCAGCAGCACGAGCGGCAGCAGGATCATCAGCAGGCTGCGCCCGAGCAGGGAGCGGGGAAAGAACCGCTTTATCATGCCGGCGCCGGGGATGTGCGTGTGCATGGTCAGGCGCCCGGCTTCAACACGTAGCCTCGCCCGCGCACGGTGTGCAGGAAACGCGGCTCGCGCGGGTCCGCCTCGACCTTGCGGCGGAGCCTGGTGACCTGGACGTCGATCGCGCGCTCGCCGGCGTCGTCCATGCTGAGAGCGGCGGCGATCTCCTCGCGCGACAGCACTTCGTTCGGCTTGGCGGCCAGGGCGGAGAGCAGCGCCGCCTCGCCGCCGGTGAGCCGCAGCGGGCCGTCGGCGTCGCGCAGCTCGCCGCGCTCCCGGTCGAACACCAGGTCGCCGAGCTGCACCGGGCCGGCGGGCTGTTCCGGCAGCGGCGGGGGGGCGCGGCGCAGCATGGCGCGGATGCGCAGCACCAGCTCGCGCGGCTCGAACGGCTTGCCGAGATAGTCGTCGGCGCCGGCCTCGAAGCCGGCGATGCGGTCCTCCGGCGCGCCCCGCGCGGTGAGCAACAGGACGGGCAGGTCGTGCCCCTGTTCGTGGCGCAGCGACGTGGTCAGGTCCAGCCCGCTCTCGCCCGGCATCATCACGTCGAGCACCAGCAGGTCGGGGTTGATGGCGCGCAGCTTGGCACGCGCGTCGGCGGCATTGTCGGCGGTGGTGACGCGGAAGCCCTCGCCGGCGAGGTAGCGCGACAGCAGGCCGCGCAGGCGGGCGTCGTCGTCCACCACCAGGATATGAGCATCGTCCGCCATCAGTCTTGCTCCAGCGGCGTCAGCAGCACCGCACCGGACGGCGAGTCGCCCAGTCCCACTGCGGCCTCCGCGGCCGCCGCGGGCTCGTCCGGCCGCACCGCCGCAGCCGACGAGCCACCCGGCCGCATCGCCGCCGGCGACGGGTCGCCCGGCCGCATCGCACCCGCCGCCGAGGCACCCAGCGGCACCATGGCGTGTGTCTCGGCGATATTGCGGCACGCCTCCTGGTCCATGATTCCCAGCATCACGCCACGAAACCCTTCCACCGCCGCGGCCCCGGCCTGCCGGTAGGCGACGGCCAGCCGCGCCTGCTGGCGCTCGAACAGCCGGCGTTCCAGGGTCTGGCCGGCCTGCGTGAGGGTCAGCAGGCGCTGGCGCCGGTCCTGCTCGCCCTGCGCTTGCGCCACATAGCCCTGATCGAGCAACGCGCCCAGCACCCGGGCGAGCGATTGCTTGGTGATGCGCAGGATGGCCAGCAACTCGGAGACGGTGATGCCCGGGTTGCGGCCGATGAAGTGCAGCGCACGATGATGGGCGCGGCCGAGGCCCAATTCCTCCAGGGCCACGTCGGCGGCGTTGGTGAAGTCGCGATAGGCGAAAAACAGTAAATCTTGCGCCAGCCGGATGTCATCCTCCCTCGGGAATGCCAGATCTGTCGCATTGGCCGGCGGGAGAGCCGGGTCGGGACTGGGGTCCAGCACGGCCAGGCTGCCGCCGGGGCGGAAGACGTCGTGCGGGCCGTTGGTTTCCGGCATGGCAGGCATTCCCTGAATGGGGGCGAAATTAAGTCAGTCTTATTGACGTATTTTGGGGCGCATTATACGGTGCGCCCATCGGCAGCAACAATCTTGCGGAGGATACGGCCATGGCGCTAGTTCCTTTCGACGATCGGGACGGCTGGATTTGGTGGGACGGCAAGCTGGTTCCCTGGCGTGACGCCAAGCTGCACGTTCTGACGCATGGCCTGCACTATGCCAGCGCGGTGTTCGAAGGCGAGCGGGCGTATAATGGCCACATTTTCCGCCTGCGCGACCACACCAACCGGCTGATCAACTCCGGCCGCATCCTGGGCTTCGAGGTACCCTTCAGCGCCGACGCCATCGATGCCGCCTGCCGGGAGGTGTTGGCAGCCAACAACCTGACCGAGGGTTATGTGCGGCCGATCGCTTGGCGCGGCACGGAAATGCTGGCGGTATCGGCCCAGCTTACCAGGATTCATCTGGCGATCGCGGCGTGGCCCTGGCCGAGCTATTTCGGCGACGAGCGGATGCAGGGGATACGGCTGGGCATGGCGGAATGGAAGCGGCCCTCGCCGGAGACCGCGCCGACCGCGGCGAAGGCCACCGGCCTCTACATGATCGGCACCATGTCGAAGCACAAGGTGGAAGAGCAGGGCTACAACGACGCGCTGATGCTGGACTGGCGCGGGCGCGTCTCGGAATCGACCGGGGCGAACATTTTCTTCGTGATGAACGGCGAGCTGCACACGCCGACGCCGGAGGGCTTCCTGGACGGCATCACGCGACGCTCGGTGATGAGCCTGGCGCGGGCGCGGCAGATGACCGTGGTGGAGCGGCCGATCGAACTGCAGGAGATCGCCGGCGCGACCGAATGCTTCCTCGCCGGCACGGCGGCCGAGGTGACCGCGGTGCGAGAGATCGCCGGGCGCGGCTACACGCCGGGGCGGATCACCGAGACGCTGATGCGGGACTACGACGCGCTGGTGGTGCAGTCGCCCGAGGCGGTGGCGAAGGTCGTGGCGCGGTAGCGGGCGCGCCGGGACGCACCGAGTCAGCGCTACGTCGTTCAGCGTCATGGCGGACGCCGGTCGTCCGCCTTCCGGTATGGCTGGTGGCGGCCATCCACGCCTCCGGGCGCCACGCAACGATGTGGCCGGCCCGTTGCGGCCGGAACAATTGTCCGATGCTGCGGCGCGCGGCGTGCCGACTTCCGTCAGGTCATCGACCTGCTGCGGCGCGGCGATGGCGATCCGCCGCGGCTCGGGACACAAGGCATCGTGATGCCCGGCGCGACTCACGCGAGCCTCATCGCCCGGCCGGAAGCGATCGCCGCCATCGTCGCCACGCCGCAGTGATGCCCGCCGGGCAAGCCGCCGACGAAGCGGCCCCCCACACGGGCAGGCCGTCAGGGCTGACGTGTGGGCCTCACAGGTCCTATATGGACGGCCTGCACTCTCGTTTCAGGACACCCAAGCCAGTGACCGATGCCATCCAGCTCACCCGCCTGCCGTCCGGCCTGACCGTCGTCACCGAACGCATGGACCGGGTGGAGACCGTCTCCTTTGGCGCCTACGTCGCCGCCGGCTCACGCAACGAGACCGCGGACGAGAACGGCGTCTCGCACTTCCTCGAGCACATGGCGTTCAAGGGCACCGAACGCCGCACCGCGGCGCAGATCGCCGAGGAGATCGAGGCGGTGGGCGGCCACATCAACGCCTACACCGCCCGAGAGCAGACGGCGTACTACGTCAAGCTGCTGAAGGAAGACACCGCGCTGGGCGCCGACATCATCGGCGACATCCTGACGCACTCCACCTTCGAACCGGAAGAACTGGAGCGCGAGCGTGGCGTGATCCTGCAAGAGATCGGCCAGGCCAACGACACGCCGGACGACATCATCTTCGACTATTTCCAGGAGGCGGCGTTCCCGTCCCAGCCGCTCGGCCGCTCGGTGCTGGGCAGTGAGGACGGCATCAAGGGCATGCCGCGCGGCATGCTGACCGGCTACATGAAGCGGCACTACGCGGCGTCCAACGTCGTGGTCTCCGCCGCCGGCAACCTGGAGCATCAGCAGATCGTCGATCTGGTGCGGCAGCACTTCGCCGACCTCCCCGCCGACCCGCCGCCGAAGATGGTGCCCGGGCGTTATCGCGGCGGCGAGTTCCGCGAGGATCGTGACCTCGATCAGGTGCATATCGTGCTCGGCTTCCCCTCCATCGGCTACGGCGATCCGGACTACTACCCGACGCTGCTGCTCTCGACGCTGCTGGGCGGCGGGATGTCGTCGCGGCTGTTCCAGGAGGTGCGCGAGAAGCGCGGGTTGGTCTATTCGATCTACTCGTTCAGCGCGCCGTACATGGATGGCGGGTTGTTCGGCATCTACGCCGGCACCGGCGAGAGCGAGGCCGAGGAACTCATGCCGGTCACGCTGGAGGAACTGCGCAAGGTGCAGTCGGCGGTGTCGGAGCAGGAGCTGGCGCGGGCGCGGGCGCAGGTGAAGGCGTCGCTGCTGATGTCGCTGGAGAGCACCGGCAGCCGCACGGAGCAGCTCGCCCGGCAGCTTCAGGTGTTCGGCCGCGTGGTGCCGACGGCGGAGACGGTGGGCAAGCTGAACGCGGTGACCACCGAGGACGTGCAGCGCGCCGCCGCGCGGCAGTTCCGTGCCAAGCCGACGCTGGCAGCGCTGGGACCGGCCGGGCGGGTGCCCAAGCTGGCCGACATCGCGGAGAAGCTGGCGGCGTAGGCAAGGTGCGCGCACCGATCCGCTGCCGCTGCCCGACGCCGCTCGCGCAACGCTGGATCTTCGCAAACTCACGGACTATTGCCTGAGCCCGACGCACCCGAGGGGACGGCACAAGGCTCGGGAATCATCCGGCGCAGACCGGTCACGTGAGAATGTGTTGTTTGCGGATGCGGCCCGATCGCCCGAGCTAACCCTTCGTTTCCTTGAATTGCGCGCCACCGCGGTCTGCTGGGGGGCCAAGCCTTCTGACGGTCGCCGGGGCGGTGGCCGGCAGTGCCGGCGTCAACCCGTCGGACGCTGATCGACCGGGCGACTGGCTCCCGCATCCTCGCCACCAACCCAGCCCGGGCCGGGCTCGACATAGTTGCACTTTACCAAGCATGGAAAGCATCGGAACATCCCGACCCACGAGCCTGAAGGCCGAACGACGGGAGAGCCTCGTATGCGCATCCGGGACCTGCTTTTTCTGCTAGCCTTCACTGTTGCGGCACTTCTGGCGATCCCGGTACCGGCACTTGCCGCGGGCGGTGACTGTCCGCTGGTTCCTACATTGGACAACTTCGACGCCGCCTCACCGCCGCAGGTGGTGGACTACGGCGAGGAAAGCTTCCGCGTCGTCACGGGCAATGCGGCGGCGGACGTCGTCAAGGACGGGAAAATCTGCCGCCAGGACTACGACCTGCGCTCCGGCGTGCAGACGATGACCGACCTGGAAATCATGCGGAACTACACCGAGGGGCTGCCCTCCCTCGGGTTCAAGATCACCAACACCGACCGCGATCCGAATCAAACGATCTTCGCGACGATCAGCAAGGACGGGGCGGAGTACTGGGTGCGGGTCTATCCGAGCAACGGCAATGGCCTGCACATCCTGGTGCTGCAAGTTGCGGCGTTCCGCTCGACGATCGCGCCGGTGACCGCCAGGGATTGCGCGCCGGTGCCGGGGCTGCGCGACTTCGAGGCGACCTCGCCACAGGAGACACGCACGTTCGCGGACGCGGAATTCCATGTGTTCGAGAACAACGAGGCGCGCGACGTCAGCAAGACCGGTGCCTACTGCCATCAGGACTACGGCCTGCGGCAGGGTGTGCCGGGCAAGACCGATCTGGAGATCATGAAGAACTACGCCGAGGCGCTGCCGGCGGCCGGGTTCCGGATCACCAACACCAATCGCGACGAGAATCAGACGCTCGACGCGACGATGAGCAAGGACGGGGTGGAGACCTGGGTGCGGGTCTATCCGAGCAA
>JBEKNT010000053.1:0-31015 GCA_049522565.1 Acetobacteraceae bacterium | reverse complement strand
GCCCAGCGTGACCTTCACCGCATCGGCCAGGATATCAACGCCACGCAGCATGCGTGCGCGTGCATCTCCGCCGAAGCGAACGTCCTTCGCAGCCATATCTTATTCCCTTCGTCTATCTTGTTGTCGTGGTGAGTCCGTGCATCGCACAGGTGCGACTCAGGCCGCCTTCTTCTTGGCGACCGGGGTGCCCTCGACGATGCCCATGATGTCGGACTCTTTCATGATCAGCAGCTCTTCGCCGTCGAGCTTGACCTCGGTGCCCGACCACTTGCCGAACAGGATGCGGTCGCCAGCCTTGACGTCGAGCGCCACGAGCTGGCCCTGTTCATTGCGGGCACCGGGACCGACGGCGATGACCTCGCCCTCCATCGGCTTTTCCTTCGCCGTGTCGGGGATGATGATGCCGCCCGCGGTCTTCTCTTCGGCATCGAGCCGACGGACCACGACCCGGTCGTGCAGGGGACGGAAATTCATGCGGATCGCTCCTGAGTGATCTCAGAGTTTAAGTGGATTTGGTCCGGCCAACGCCCACCTTGACGGCCCCATATGGGCACCGCCGGCGGGGCTGTTAGCACTCCCAGCCCGGGAGTGCCAGCGACTTAGGCCCGGCCGGGCACCAAGTCAAGCCTTCGTTAGCAGTCGCCGGCGCCGATTGCCAGGGGGGCCGGCAGCAATCGCCGGCCGCGAGTGCCAAGCTATTGAAATCTTGGTGTTTTATCTTGCATTAACCGCATAGGCTTATGTCATTCTGTTGGCATCCTGGGCGGCGAACGGCTCGCCGGCAGAGATGCTTGGGACGACAGATCGAGAGGAACCCATGAGCCTTGCGCTGCAACTGAAGGATTACCGCCTGACCACGGCGGAAATCCTCTATCACCTGCCGGATCATCCGCGCCTGTTGCAAACCTTTGTCTGGCAGGATCTGGACCTGGCGCCGCGATATCCGGTGCTGCAGAAATTTCTCGACTTCTGGAATCGGGAGCTGGACGGCAAGGTCCACTCGGTCCGCGTCGCATCGGCCAAGCTGGTGAAGCCGGCGACCTACCGCCATCCGGGGGCTTGGCTCCGGCTGCACTAACGGCACGTCGTACCATGGCGCGTCGTCGGCCGCGGGCGCGCGCCCGAGCCTCGCCAGCGCGCCGGAGCCTCGCCACATGATTGCGTGCGTGCCGCATCCGGCACGCTATCCGCACAGGCACCGTCGTCGCGGTCGGTACCCCGGAACAAGCGGCGCGCCGCCACCGCGGTTCAGGCGCTCGTCCCGCGGATTGCTTGCGGCGGCGCGGCCGCCCCTCTACACCACCGGACGACCCACCCCTCACCGATGACAGGTTCCGGCGCATGGACCTCAAGGACCACATCCGCGGCATTGCCGATTTCCCCAAGCCGGGCGTGCTGTTCTACGACATCTCCACGTTGCTGCGCGATGCCGATGCCTGGCAGGTGGCGATGGGCCGCATGGCCAAGATGGTGCGCGCCTACCAGCCGGATCTGCTCGCCGGGCTGGAAAGCCGCGGCTTCCTGATCGCCGCGCCGTTGGCCCTGAAGCTCGGCTGCGGTTTCATCATGCTGCGCAAGCGCAACAAGCTGCCGGGCGAGACGGTGGGCCTGAACTACGCGCTGGAATACGGCACCGACCGGCTGGAGATTCAGGCCGACGCGGTGGAACCCGGCCAGCGCGTCGTCATCGTTGACGACTTGCTCGCCACCGGCGGCACGATGTCCGCCGGCATCGCGCTGCTGCGCCAGGTCGGCGCCGTGGTGCCCGCCGCCGCCGCGCTGATCGAACTCACCTTCCTGAATGGCCGCGCCCGGCTGGACGTGCCGTGCGAGGCGCTGGTCGCCTACGACGCGTAGGGCGGCAAAGCACAGCGTATCCCGCCGTCGCTTCCTTCAGCACCGCCGCAGCGGAACGTGCTGCGCTTTGCCGCCCAACCGCCCGCCGTCCCGCCACCGTCCTGTCATGACTTTGCCATCACGCCCGAGTGAGGTAGGAGGGGGTTGGGCCTGGTTGCCGCCGGGCCCCGAGCGCAGGAAGCGTCCGCCCATGACCGAGACCCTGCCATCGCCTGGCCGGCGCCGTCTTCTGGGATTGCTCGCGGGCCTTCCCCTGCTCGGGTGGGCGGGGCGGAGCATTGCCGCGCCGTCCTTCGGCATCTCGCCGGCGCTCGCCGACACCCCCTTCCCGGATGGCGCGACCATCCTGGTAGCCGGGCCGGACGGCGGGGCCATGGATCGCTGGGCGCACCTGCTGCAACCCGCCCTGGCCCAATCGCTCGCACCGGGCGTCGTCATGCGGCAGACCGCCGCCGGCGGCGCGGACGGCGTGACCGGCGCCAACCAGTTCGACACGCGCGTTGCCCCGGATGGCCGCACCGTGCTGCTGGCGCCGGGCGAGACCGCGCTCGATTGGCTGGTGGGCGACCCGCGGGCGAAGTTCGACGTCGGCCACTGGGTGACGGTGATGGCCTGCGTGGCGCCGGCGGTGGTGGTCGGCCGCGCCGCCACCTTTGCCGCCGGCGGCGGCGTGCGCATCGCCGCCGCGCATCCCGCCGGACACGACCTGCCGGCGGTGCTCGGCATCGAATTGCTCGGGGGACGCGCCGAACTGGTTCCCGGCGTCGTGGAGGAGAACGCGTTGCAGACCGCGTTCGCCAGCAATGCCGTGGATGCCGTTCTGCTGCGCGGCCACAAGGTGCCGGATCAGGCCAAGGCGCTGGTCGATGCCGGGGCCGAGCCGATCTTCGCCCTGGGCGCGCGCACCGAGACCGGCGCGTTGACCCGGGTCGCCGAGTTTGCCGATGTCCCCACCTTGCCAGAACTCTACGCGCAACGGCGTGGCGCCAGGCTCGCCGGACCGATCTTCGACGCGTGGTGCGCGGCGGCAGCGGCCGCGCAACTGGAGTTCGGGCTGGTGCTGCCGCAGTTGACCCCGGCCTCGATGGTGGCGCTCTGGCGCCGCGCCGGAACCGACGCCGCGGGCGCACTGGACGTGCAGTCGCCGGCCATGTCGCTGGACGTGCATCCGCTCGGCGGGCCGGCCGCCACCGCCAACACCGCGCCGGTGGCGGCGAACGAGGCGGCCTTGCTGGCATTGCGCAAGTGGCTGGCCAATCGCTTCAACTGGCGCCCGGCGTAATTGACCTCTCCCGCTGCGCGGCAGAGACGTCCCGCGTCGGCCGGCGCGATGCGCCACCGAAGCTGAAAACGGCGGCGCCGTCGCGACTGCCGCGCCACCCCGTCATGCCGGCGGAGTCCGGCATCCGCGACGTCCTGCCAGCCTGCAACGAAGTCGTGGATACCGACCGGAGCCTGCCACCGGGCGCTTGACCCGGTGGTCGGCATGACATCAGCGCGGCATGCGCCGCACTGCTGTCACTTCACCGCCGAGAACGCCGTCGGCGCCAGGATGAAGTTCTTCACGTTGGCGACGATCGCGCCATTCTCCTCGGTCTTGGCGCGCGCGCTCAGCCAATCCGGATCGGCGCCGAACGCGGCCCACTTCTTCTCCCGCTCGGCGAGCGATTCCCACTTCACGAAATAGTACAGCGTCTGGCTGGATTCGCCGATCACCGTGGTCCAGAACCCGGCTTGGTGGATGCCGTGCTTCTCCCACAGCTTCAGCGTGATCGTGTCAAAGCGCTTGAGCAAATCCGGCAGGCGGCCGGGCACGCATTCATAGATCCGCAGTTCATACAACATCGCTTCTCTCCCCTTTCGCTGGATCGACGGCGGTGGAGAGTGTGCGCGGCGTTCGCCCGCACCTCAAGAGGCCCCGGTGGACCACCGAACGCTCGGGCGATGGCGGCCGATGGCTCAGGGTGGCGGCGGCGGTGCTCCGGGGGGGTTCATCGGGCGATACCCGGGCGCGCCCCACGGGTTACGCGGATCGCGCGGCATCGGCGGGGGATGCAGCAACCGCGCCGTCATCACGGCGGCGCCGACGCCGGCGAGAACCGCAGCGCTGAACCACTTGGTCCCAGGCTCGTACCAGCGGGTTTCGACCAGCACCACGAACAACACCGACACGATGAACAGCGCGCCGCCGCTGCGCAGCCCCCGCCGGTGCGCCAGGATCGCCAGCACGACGAACACCACGAACAGCGCGATCGCCGCGGCCCGCACCGCATCGAAGGCGCGCGCCGACAGGGTTTCGATCAGGTCGCCGATGAACCACCAGAAGCGGGCCACGAACTCTTCGCACGTCCGGATGAAATCCTGCGGTCCGACCAGATACAGCGCGACCATCAGCACGATGCCGCCGATCCAGATCAGTCCGATTGTCCTGCGGTCCAAGCTGCCTCCGTCGGGTTCCCGCGCCACGCCGGCAATGTGGGGCGTGCCGGGGCCGCCGTCACCCCCGCAACAGCGGCAGGCGCCTCGAGCGACGCGCTTGCGGGAACCGGCGCGCCGCGCGTCATTCCGCTGCACGGCGCACCCCATCCGGCGGCCGCGATGTTGCCCCGCCATATGGCGCGGCGGGCGTGCCGTTGCCGACGCCGCCCTCGGTGTGGGATCATGGCCTCCAACATCAACGCAGGGAGCGTTCCCATGGCACGCACAGCCGTTACGCCAGCCGGTCTCAATCACCTCGTCCTCAATGTACGCAACATGGAGGAATCGCACCGGTTCTGGACCGACGTGCTGGGCTTCCGGCAGGTTGGCGAGCTGCACGCGACGCCGCAGCGGCCCAACCCGCCGAACATGCGGTTCTACAGCGGCGACCACGGCGGCGGCAGCCTGAACCACCACGACGTCGCGCTGGTGGAGAATGCCAGCCTGCCGGCGCCGCCGGCCGAATGGAGCATGTTCGGCATGCCCTGCGCGATCAACCACATCGCGATCACGCTGCCGAGCCGCGAGGCGTGGCTTGAGCAATTGGCCTATTTGCAGGAGCGCGGGGTGAAGTTCGACCGCCGGGTCGAGCATGGCATGACGCACAGCCTGTACATCCACGATCCGAACGGCTACGGCATCGAGCTGCTGTACGAGTTGCCGCGCGAGGTGTGGGGCGGCGATATCGACGCCGCGTTGAATTTCGCGGTGCAGTTGCCGACCGAAGGCAAGGAGGCACTGGCCGACCGGACCGAGGACGTGCCGGTATTTGGTCACCCCGAAGCCGTCGCATCCTAAGGGGCAGGCGATGTTGGACGAACCGACGATCGAGGCGCTGGCGCGCGCCTATCACGTGGCGGAAAAGCAGCGGCGGCGGACCCGGGCGCCCAGCATCCTGCATCCCGGTTTCAGTACCGAGGACGCGTACGCCGTCCAGCGCAAATGGATCGCGATCAAGGTCGCCGAGGGCGCCGTGATCAAGGGCCACAAGATCGGCCTGACCTCGCGCGCGATGCAGCGCCAGGCCAACATCACCGAGCCCGACTATGGCGCTCTGCTGGAGGACATGTTCTACGCCGACGGCTCGCAACTGCCGATGGACCGGTTCATCCAGCCCCGGTTGGAATGCGAGCTGGGGTTCGTGATCGGCCGCCGGCTGAAGGGCCCGAACTGCACGATCTTCGACGTGCTGAGCGCGGTCGATTACGTGACGCCGGCGGTGGAGATCGTCGATGGCCGCACCCACCGCGCCGACCCGGAGACCGGCGCCGGGCGCCATGTCAATGACAGCATCGCCGACAACGCGGGGAATGCCGCGCTGGTGGTGGGCGGCCGGCCGATCAAGCCGATGGAGGTCGATCTGCGCTGGGTGTCGGTGTTGTGCTATCGCAATGGCATCATCGAGGAGTCCGGTGTCGCCGCCGCGGTGCTGAACCACCCGGCGAACGGCGTGGCGTGGCTGGCCAACAAGCTGGCACCGTTCGACATCGCGCTGGAGCCCGGACAGTTCGTCTTGGGCGGGTCGTTCACCAGCACGGTGGAAGCGCATGCGGGCGACCAGTTCCACATCGACTACGGGCCGCTGGGTTCGATCTCCTGCCGGTTCGTCTAGAGTTTACCTCTCCCGCGCTGCGCGCGGGAGAGGTCGAGACGCGCCAGCGGCGAGGGTGAGGGTGATCGGGTCGGCACGTAGCAGGTAGAGCGAGGCGACCCGATCACCCTCACCCTCGTCGCCGGCGCGCCTCGACCTCTCCCGCGAAGCGGGAGAGGTTTTGTCAAGGAAAATACGATGAATGACGTTTTCGAATCGTCGGCCAATATGAAATTCGGCGTCGGCCAACCGATCCGCCGGGTGGAAGACCTGCGATTGCTCACCGGCAAGGGACGCTACCAGGACGACCAGACATTCCACCGGCAGACCTGGTGCGTGTTCGTCCGCTCGCCGCACGCGCATGCGCTGATCCGTTCGATCGACACGCAGGAGGCGGCGAACGCGCCAGGTGTGGTGGCAGTGTATACCGGCACCGACTATGCGCATGACGGGTTGGCCATGCCGAAGGCGGCGATGCCGCGCAAAAAGCGCGACGGTTCGCCGATGTTCGCGCCACAGCGTCCCGCGATGGTGATCGATCGCGCGCGCTATGTCGGCGACACGGTCGCGATGGTGATCGCCGAGACGCTGGCGCAGGCGAAGGATGCCGCCGAGCTGGTGATGGTGGATTACGACCCGCTGCCGGCGGTGACCTCGGTCGCGGAAGCGGCAGAGCAGGATGCGCCGCGCCTGTGGGACGAAAACGCCGACAATATCTCCCACACCACCGAGCGCGGCGACCGGGCGGCGACCGAGGCAGCGTTTGCGCGCGCCGCCCATATTGTGAAACGCCGCTACGTGATCACCCGCGTGCATGCGCAGTACATGGAGCCGCGCGGCTCGATCGGCCTCTATGAACCGGCGGAAGACCGCTACACGCTGTATGCCGACGTGAACTATCCGCACCGCGTGCGCAACATGCTGGCCAACATGGTGTTCAAGGTGCCGGAGAGCCAGGTGCGCGTGGTGTGCCGGGACGTGGGCGGCGGTTTCGGCGCCAAGGGCTGGCAATACGTCGACCACCGCCTGGTCCTGTGGGCGGCGCGCAAGATCGGCCGGCCGGTGAAGTGGAAGTGCGAGCGTTCGGAAGTGCTGCTGGCGGATGAGCATGGCCGTGACAATGTCGGGGAGATCGAACTGGCCTTCGACGAGGGCGCAAAGATCATCGGCCTCCGGTTGCACATGCTGGCCAGCATCGGCGCGTACATCGCATCCGACCGGCAGTTGCTGACGCCGTTCGGCCAGATCGGCACCGTGGTCGGGGTGTATGACATCCCGGCGGCCTACGTCACGATCGATGCGGTGCTGTCCAACACCAGCCCCACCGCGCCGTATCGCGGCGCCGGGCGGCCGGAGGCGATCTACCTCATCGAACGCGCGATGCAGGAGGCGGCTGCGGAATTGCAGATCGACCCGATCGAATTGCGGCGCCGCAATGTCATTCCCGAAGCGAAAATGCCGTACAAGACCGCGCTCGGGCCGTTCTATGATTGCGGCCAGTTCGGCCGCAATCTGGAAATCGCGCTGGAGGCATCCGACTATGCGGGGTTTGCCGCGCGCCGCGAGGCGTCGCGTGCGCGCGGCATGCTGCGTGGCATCGGCCTGGCAAACTCGATCGAGCAAGCGGCCGGACCGACGCCGGAATATGCGGAGGTGCGGTTCAATCCGAGCGGCAGCGCGCTCCTGCTGATGGGGACCAAGACGCACGGCCAGGGACACGAGACCGTATTCAAGCAGATCCTGTGCGGCAAACTCGGGATCGACCCGAAGGAGGTGCAGTTCATCGACGGCGACACCGACCGGGTGGCGTTCGGGATGGGCTCGAACGGGTCGCGGTCAATGGTGACCGGCGGTTCGGCGCTGACACTCGCGGCGCAAAAGGTCATCGACAAGGGCAAGAAGCTGGCGGCGCATCTGCTGGAAGCGGCGGAGGCGGATATCGAATTCGCCGATGCCAAATTCAATGTCGTCGGCACGGATCGCGGGATGACGTTGAAGCAGGTGGTGGCGGCGTCGTTCCAACCGGCGCGGCTGCCGCCGGGCATGGAGCCGGGGCTGTACGAGCATGCCACCTACGCACCGAAGCGCGACACATTTCCCAATGGGTGCCACGTCTGCGAAGTTGAGATCGATCCGGATACCGGCGTCGTGGCCTTGCAGTCCTACCTGGTGGTCGATGATGTCGGCACGGTGATCAACCCGCTGACCCTGGCGGGGCAGATCCATGGCGGCGTGGCGCAGGGCGTCGGCCAGATCCTGATGGAGCAGGTGGTGTATGAATCGGGATCTGGCCAGTTGCTGACGGCAAGTTTCATGGATTACTGCATGCCGCGGGCGGACAACATGTGCAATATCCGGATCGTCAGCAATCCGGTGCCGACCGCGGGCAATCCGCTGGGCGCGAAGGGCGCGGGCGAAGCGGGCACGGTTGGTGCGATGCCCTCGGTGATGCTTGCCATCATGCACGCGCTGGAACCCCTGGGGGTACGCGAGCTTGACATGCCGGCGACCAGCGACCGGATCTGGCGGGCGATCCAGGCAGCGCGGGCGGGGGGATAGGCGAAGATGTCGTTGCGGGGCGTGCAGCGACGCTTCCACGTCATGGCCGGGCTTGACCCGGCCATCGATCGCGGCAGGGTGCCGGTATAGATAGCCGGATGAAGCCCGGCCATGACGTGGGAGCGTCGCTGCGCCTCTGGCAATGACAGGAAGCAGTGGCGACGCATATATGGGACAGGAAACACATCATGCGGACCGGCGCAGATTACCGTGAGTCATTGCGCGACGGGCGCAAGGTCTGGGTGGTCGGCGAAGGCCGGGTCGAGGATGTCACGACCCATCCCGCCACGCGAGCGATGGTCGATGAATACGTCGCCTGGTACGACCGTCACTTCGATCCCGCCTGGCAAGACCGTCTGCTCTCGCCGCCGGATGCGGCGGGCAAACGCCTGCCCTGGGGCTATATGCTGCCGAAAGCTTCCGACGATCTCGTCGCGATGGGGAAATGCTTTGCCGCGACGACATTTCTTAGCGCCGGCAACATCACCCACACGCCGGCCTATGGCTGCCTGATCGCGCTGGGCATCCTCAACGAGGTGCAGGAACACAACGCTTCGCAGCCGCAGATCGACAACGCGCTGGCCTACCGCGATTACATCGCTCGCACCGGACGCTTCCTGACATTCTGCTCCGGCGCAGCGACGATCGGCGCACGCATGCGCCCCGATCCGCAGGACCGCAACGCATTGCGTATCGTGCGCGAGACCGACTCCGGCCTGGTCATCCGCGGCAAGATCGGCATGCACACGAGCCCCGCCTATGCCGAGGATGTCTATATCGGTGCGCTGTGCGGCACCGACTTCCAAGGCCACCGTGCGACTTTCGTCGTGCCGGCGAACGCCAAGGGCGTCACCGTGGTCTGCCGTCGCACCTCCGTGCACCACCCCAACGCGTTCCTGGCGCCGCTCTCCAGCCGCTATGACGAACTCGACGGGCAGATGTGGCTGGAGGACGTGCATGTTGCGTGGGACCGCGTCTTCCTGGTCGATCCGTCGCCGGAGCGAATTGCCCGCTGGCTGTTCTGGCACCAGCTCTATTGCTGGCTGTCGAAGGCGGAGTTCACGCTTGGTCTTGCCCTGGCCTGTTCCCACGCGATCGGCCTGACCCATCACGATCCCACCATCAACTATTTGCTCGACCTGATAACCGACGTGCAGACTGTACGTAGCTGCCAGACCGCGGCGGAGCGCGATCCGCAGTTCACCGCGGAGGGCTATTGCTTTCCCAATCCCTGCCACCTCGCGGCGGGCAGCATTGCGATGCTGAAAGCGCGCCCGGGCATGAGCGAGATGTTGCGCATCGTGCCCGGCTCCTCGTTGGTGGTGGCGCCCGGCGATACCGATCTCGCCGCGCCGGAGGTTGCCGCCGGGCTGGAGGAATCGTTCAGCGGCGGCGGCTACAGCGCCTTGCAGCGATCCGCGCTGTTGCAGATGGCCTGGGACCACGTGTCGTCGGCGCTCGATGGCCGCGAATCCGCGTTCGAGCTGCATGCCAATGGCGGCATCCCCGCGTGGCGCGGCCGGTTGCGGCGCGGGTTCGAGGACTATAACGCGCTTGCCAACGGCGTGCTGCGGCAACTCAGCGTGGCGATGCCGGAGATCGACCTCGGTTCCATCCGCAACGCGCCGCTGGCGCCGCGGCGCGTGGTAGAGGTGCCGCCGACCAACCGATAGACCGCCATGCGACAATCGTTCCGGAGGACAACTCGTCATGACCGAATTGCTGCCGAAAACCCGTGACGCGCTGATGCGCGTCGGAACATCGACGCTGACCGGCGCGCTGCAACGCCGCGGCCTGCGCAGCATGTTCATGCAGGACGTCTGGCCGGTGCGACCCAATATCGCACGCATGGTCGGACCGGCTTTCACCATGCGCTTCATCCCGTCGCGCGAGGACAAGGACGGACCGAATGCGAAGGGCCCGCGCACCCAGATCCAGCCGCAGGCGATGGAGACCTGTCCGCCCGGCCACGTGCTGGTGGTTGATTCGCGCGGCGATGCGCGGGCCGCCTCGGCCGGCGATCTCTATGTCGGGCGGCTGGCGGCGCGCGGTTGCGCCGGCATCGTGACCGATGGCGGGCTGCGGGATTCCGAAGGCGTGTTCAAGACCGGATTGCCGGCGTACCACCGGCGTCCGTCCTCGCCGCCGAGCCCGGTCGCGCATCATCCCTGCGACCTCAATCTGCCGATCGGCTGCGGCGGCGTTGCGGTATATCCGGGGGACATCATCGTCGGCGACTGCGACGGCGTCGTGGTGATCCCGCCGGACATCGTCGATGAAATCGCCGAAGAGTGTTTGGCGACGACGCTGTACGAGGAATTCGCGGAGGAGGAAGTGGCGCGCGGGCGTCCTCTGGCCGGGCTGTTCCCCGTGGCGGGCGACGAGGCAAAGCGCGACTTCGAAGCGTGGAAGCAGAAGCGAAGCTAGCCTCGCCCACGAAATGGGAGAGGTCGAGGCGCGCAGCGACGCGGGTGAGGGTGATCGGGTACCTCGACCTCTCCCGCGCGCAGCGCGGGAGAGGTTTTCTTACCCGTACACCGCCGCTTCGAACCGATCGAGCAATCCCAACACCGTGGGATCGGCGAACGGCAGGATCTGCGTCATCAGCACGCCGGCGACGCGCTTCTTCAGATCCAGCCAGAAATACGTGTTGTTGATGCCCGCCCATGCGAGGCTGCCAGCGCTGCGTCCGGTCGGTGCGTCCTCGGTGTTGATCAGGAAGCTCAACCCCCACTTCTTCGACATGCCGGGAAAGAACTCCGCGTCGTTGGAGAACGCCGGCTTGAACGTGGTCAACGGCAGCACGTCCAGATCGCCCATGTGGTTCTGCGCCATCAGCGCCACCGTCTCCCCCTGCAACACGCGCGCACCGTTATAGGCGCCCCCGTTGAGCAACATCTGCAAAAACGCGATGTAGTCCGGCGCGGTGGAAAACAGGCCGCCGCCACCGGGATAGAATTCGCGATCTGCCGGCGGCGGTGGCGTATCGATCGGTTCGAGCGAACCGTTCGCCTGACGCGAATGCACCTGCACCGTCCGCGAACGCCAATCAGGGCGCGGATCGAAGCTGCTGTCGCGCATGCCCAGCGGCTCGAAGATGTGCTGCTGCATATAGGCTTCCAGGTTCTGGCCGCTGACCGCCTCCACCATGCGGCCGGCCCAGTCGATATTGATGCCGTATTCCCAACGCTCGCCGGGTTCGAATCCCAGCGGCGCATTCAACGCCTCCCGCTTGCCGGTGCGCGCCGCCGGCAACCCGGTCACCTCGGCGTAACGCGCCTGGTTGGCGTTCCACGTGTCATACACGAAGCCCGCCGTATGGGTCAGCAATCGGCGCAGCGTGACCTGCTTCCGTGCCGGCCGCAAAACCGGCTTGCCGGCATCGTCGAAGCCTTCCAGCACCATCGGATTGGCCAACTCCGGCAGCACCTCGCCTGCCGGCTGGTCCAACGCCAGCTTCCCCTGTTCCACCATCTGCATCGCCGCGGTGGCGGTGATCGCCTTGGTCATGGAGGCGATGCGGAACACCGTGTCCAGGCTCATCGCGTCGTCGCTCGCCAGGCTGCGGCGGCCGAACGCCCCCTGGTAGACCACGCCGCGGTCATCCGCGGAGACGGCCACCACACCCGGCACATCGCCGGCGGCGACCGCCTGGTGCAGTACCTGATCGATCGACGCCGTGTTCGCCATCGCCGTGTTCTCCCCCGTTGCCAATCCCGTTGGCGTAGGGCGAAGATGCGCCCGGCCGCACGGAACGTGCAAGCATCGCGGGAGGGTTCGGATGTACGAGCAGCAGCTCGAGGTGACCACCAAGCACGGCAGGATGCCTTGCTTCGTCGCATGCCCGGACGGGCCAGGGCCATTCCCGCCGATCATCTTCTACATGGACGCGCCCGGCACGCGCGAAGAGCTGCGCAACATGACGCGCCGCATCGCGCGGCACGGCTATATCTGCATCCTGCCGGACATGTATTACCGGCTCGGCACGGTGCGCTTCGACCTGCCGCGCCGCGACGACGGGATGTCCGGGGTGATCCGCGCCTCGATGAACAGCCTGACGATTCCCTATGTGAACGACGACACCGCGGCGATGATCGCCTGGTTGGATGCGAACGACAAAGCCCGGCCGGGACCGCTGGGTTGCGTCGGCCACTGCATGAGCGGCCGCTACATCACGTCGGTATCGGCGGCATTCCCGCATCGCATGATGGCGGCGGTGTCGCTGTACGGCGTTGGCATCGTCACCGACAAGGACGACTCGCCGCATCTGTCGCTGAACAAGATCAAGGGTGAGCTGTACTACGCCTTTGCGGAATACGACCAATCGGTACCGGCGAACGTGATCCCCGAGCTGAAGGCGGCGTTGCAGAAGACCGACGTGAAGGCGGAGGTGGAAGTGTTTCCCGGCACACATCACGGCTTCTGCTTCGCCGAGCGCGCCGTATACGACACGCTGGCCGCCGAGGCTTCCTGGGCGAAGACGTTCGCGTTGTGGGACCGGCATTTGAAATAGGCGACCGCCATGCACATCCCCGGCACGATCCTGTTCACCGGCGAACAGTCCCGCCGGGGCTATTTGCTCAACCGGATGGCGATGTCGCTGACCGACGCCGCCAACCGGGCCAGCTTTGTTGCCGATCAGGCGGGCTACATGCGTGGCATGGGCCTGCACGACGATGCGATCGACATGGTGAGTCGGCGCGACTGGCGCGGCATGCTGGACCATGGCGGCAGCATCTACCTGCTGATCAAGATCGCCGGCGCCCTGGGCGTCAGCCTGCAAGAGGTCGGCCGGCACACCAGCGGCCGCGCGGAGGGACACTGACCATGGCACGCATCGTCGGCGGGATCGGCAGTTCGCATGCGCCGTCGATCGGTGCGGCCTGGGACAAGGGACCGCAGCGCGAAGACCGCTGGGCGCCGGTGTTCGACGGCTATCTGCCGGCGAAGCATTGGGTGGAAGCACAGCAGCCGGACCTGCTGGTGATCTTCTACAACGACCACATGAATCGCTTTTTCTTCGATGCTTATCCCACGATCGCGCTCGGCGTCGGCGAGGTGCACAAGCAGGCCGACGAGGGCTGGGGCAAGCGCGCCCTGCCCGATCTGCGCGGCGACCCGGATTTCGCCTGGCATCTGGCCCGCTCGCTGGTGGAACAAGAGTTCGATCCGACGATCTGCCAGGAGATGGCCGTAGATCACGGCATTCTGTCGGTGCTGCCGCTGTTCGGCGACGCGGCGATGACTCTGCCGGTGGTGCCGATCGCGATCAACGTGATCCAGCATCCGCTGCCGACCGCGCGCCGGCTGTTCCGGCTGGGCGCTGCCGTACGTCGCGCCATCGAGTCGTATCCGCAGGACAAGCGTGTGCTGGTCATGGGCACCGGGGGCCTGTCGCATCAGTTGCACGGCGAACGTTATGGATTTGTCAATCCGGACTGGGACAACCGCTTCATGGACCTGCTCGAGCAAGAGCCGGAGACGCTCGCCGCGCTGCCGCACCAGGACTGGATGGAACGCGGCGGCACCGAAGGCGTGGAGATGATCATCTGGCTGGCGATGCGCGCGGCGCTGGGCGCGCAGGTGCGGCGGGTGCATCGCAACTACGTAGCGCCAATGACCACCGGGCTGGGGCTGCTGGCGCTTGAATCTCTCTCCCACGCAGTGGGAGAGGTCAGGTGAGGGTGCTGCCTGCGGCACGCCGCACCCTCACCTGACCTCTCCCGCGAAGCGGGAGAGGGATTCCTGACCAAGGAGTCTCTCGCATGGCGATCCGCACCGGCCGGGCCTATCTCGAATCGCTGCGCGACGATCGGCAGATCTGGATCGACGGCGAGCGCGTCGCCGACGTCACCAGGGATCGGCGGTTCGCCGCCGCGGCGCAGACCGTGGCCGAGCTGTACCAGATGCAGCACGATCCCGCGCTGACGCCGGTGATGACCTACGCTTCCCCGACGACCAATGCGCCGGTTGGATTGTCGTTCATCCAGCCTGGCTCGGTGGACGACCTGGTGCGGCGGCGTGCCATGGTGAAACTCTGGGCGGATGCGACCTGCGGCATGTTCGGGCGCAGCCCGGACTACATGAACATCATGACCGCCGGTTACGCCTCGGCCAGCGACGAATTCGGGCAACGCGACAAACGCTTCGGCGACAACGTCCGCGCGTATTACGACCATGCGCGCGAGAACGACATCACAATGACGCACACACTGGTCAATCCGCAGGTCGATCGCTCGCGTCCGGTGGAGCGCCAGGAAAAAGACCTGGCGGCGCGGATCGTGCGGGAGACGGATGCGGGCATCGTCATCCATGGCGCCCGCATGGTGGCCACGCTGTGCGCGTTCTCGCACGACATCATGGTGATGCCCTCCACCTTCGTCACCAACAACAAGGACGGCGAGCCCTACGCCTTCGGCTTCTGCATTCCTGTCGCCACCGCCGGCCTGCGCGTCATCTGCCGTCCCCCGGTGACACATCGCGAGGCGGCGTCGCCGATGGATTATCCCTTGTCCTCGCGGCTGGACGAAACCGACGCGATGGTGGTGTTCGACCACGTGCTGGTGCCGTGGGAGCGGGTGTTCATCCATCGCGATCCTGCACTGTGCAACGGTCTGTACAACCGCACCGGCGTCATGCCGCAGGTGATGCACCAGTTCACCACCAAGAACCTGGCGAAGTCGGAATTCATGATGGGCCTCGGCTTCGCGATCGCCCAGTCCACCAACATCGACCAGCACCTGCATGTGCAGAACATGCTGGCGGAGCTGATCCAGTTCACCGAATTCAATCGCGCCTGCCTGCGCGCATCGGAAGTGGACGCGGCGCCGAACGCACAGGGCGTGATGACGCCGGCGGCGATGCCGCTTTGGACCGTGCGCATGATGTACGCGAAGATGTTCCACCGCTCGTGCGAGATCATCCAGACGCTGGGGGCCAGCGGGCTGGTCGCGGTGCCGTCCTACGCCGAGACGACCAGCGCGGCGTGGCCGGACGTGGAGACCTACTTCCAGGCGGCCAACCTCGATTCTCGCAGCCGCATCAAGCTATTCCGGCTGGCATTCGACGCGGCGGTGTCGTCGTTTGCCGGGCGGCAGCAGTTGTATGAGCGGTACTACTCGGGCGATCCGGTGCGGTTGGCGGGGATGCTGTACCAGCTCTACGACCGCGACAGCCACATGGCACGGATCTGGGCGCTGCTGGACGATCTGGAGAAACGGCAGACCAACGACCCCGGTGGACCAAGCCCCGGGTAATCGCAATCCGGCTCGAACACAGCGCGTGTTGCCGGCGAACCTGTTGCAATGCCGGGATAGCGCTCAGCGCAGCCTCGGCATGACCGCAGCAACTCGATGATCGACTCTCGATCACTCCGAATCGATGCAAGCGGGACAGGTGATGCGTGCCGTTCGCGGCCATCCTACCCGGCTCGATAACCGAACACCTCCCGCGTTGCAGGCGAGCCATCACGTCGCTTGCCGCTTTCCAGCGCCGTCACCAGCCGCGCCACCTGCTCCTGCAAATCCTCGATCTTCGCCGCTGCCAGGTGGATCGTGCGGCGGATGTGCACGTCGTCATCCTGTCCTACCCGCAACGCGCGCAGCGACGCCGGCAGGTCGTTGGTCTGCAAAGCCTGACTCACGGCAACTCTCCGTCATTGGCCCACGCGCGGGCAGCTAGCGGAATTTGTGACCGCTCCACGCGCGGAGCAAAGTCGCGTTTGAGCGAGCAGTACGGACAATCACGCAGTGTTGGTCGGCAATCTCTGCGATATGCTGCGCCGGGCCACGGCTGCTCGATGCCGCTCATAGCGTGCCGATGGCGTGCCACCGCACCAGCCGCAGCGCCCGGCTGCGGAACAACCGGATGCGCAGCAGCCAGAGCTCTGCTTCCCTGATCAATTGCGCCGCCTCGCGGCGGCTCGGCTTTGCCTGCTCCATCCCGCGCACCGCCTCGCGCCAGCCCGTCACCGACTGCTGCATGTGCCGGTGCGAGACGTCCTCGACGATCCGAACGTCGAAGCCGAGCCGGCCCAGCGCCCGCGTGATGGTGATCTCCGCCGGCAACCGGTCGAGCCGGCGGCCGTCCAGCCGCTGCCAGGCGGCGACCAGCGGATCGTCGGGATCCAACGGGGTATCCGCCACGGTCTCCAGCAGCACGAGGTGTCCGCCCGGCTTCAATGCCTGTGCCAGCGCCGCCAGGGTCGGTTCCACCAGCCCGTCGCGCAGCGGCTCCAGCGCCAGCCCGTGATGGAAATAGCCGCGTTCGAAACTGGGGGCCTCGGGGTCCCAGGCTGCCATCTGCGCCCGGCGGGACAAACCGGAGCGCAGGCTGCGGTCGGAGGCGGCGTTCAGCAGGTCCTGGTCCGATTCGTATCCGGTCACCCAAACGCCGAGGTCGCTGGCGATGCAGCAAGGCGGCCCGCCACTCCCGGCGCCCAGCAGCAGCAGACTGGTCGCCGCGGACAGGCCCAGCGGCTTGACGAGCCGCATCGTCTCGGCTTCGCCACCGGGAAACTGGAAGCCCTCGCCCCACAAGGCGTCCGCCACCTCCAGCCGCTCGACCGGCCAGGGACAGTCTTCGACAACCTCTTCGATTGATTGCGGACGCAACGCTGCCGGCGCGGGAGCGGCCACGGACGCCTTCCGACCCGGCACCAGCGCCTTCGGCGTCGCGTCCCGCCCAAACCAGTGCCGCATATGGGGCAGCTTCATGGCCCACACCTCCGTACCCAGGGTGGCCGCAAAGCATTGACGAAGCGTTGAGATTCCGGCGGGCGAAGCGGCGGAGAGGACATTTTTGGTAACCGCCGCAGCGCGCGATCACGCCCCTTCCGCTGAGTACCGGGCTGTGATAAAGGCTTGCAATTGTTACTGAGACCAGACTGCGGGCGTGTCCTTCCGGAAAAGGGCACGCCCTTTTTCCTGCCCTCCGGCCGCCGTATCAGACCTCCTCGAGCAATGCGGCGCAGACCTGCGCCAGCCTACCGCCGAGCGCACGGTATTCGGCGGCACGCGGCGCCTTCGGCCGCCACGCCAGCCCCAGCGTCCGCCATGCGCCAGCCCCCGCCAAAGGCCGCAGCACCAGCCCGGTGCCGGCCGCGACACCGGCGCAGATCGCCAGGCGCGGCAGCAGCGTGACGCCCAGCCCGGACGCAACCATCTGCACCAAGGTATGCAGCGAGGTGGCGGCGAAGCTGTCCAACGCCTCGCCGCGCTCGCCGGCCAGCAGGCCGCACACCAACAGCGCTTGCTCGCGCAGGCAGTGACCCTCCTCCAGCAGCAGCAGCCGCTCGGTCGCCAGCGCACTCGGAGGCACGGCCTCCAGCCCCGCCAGCCGGTGCCCGGGCGGCAGCGCGACCAGAAATTCGTCGCGCGCCAGCGTCATGGTGTCGGCACCGCCGCAGTCGCACGGCAGCGCCACCAAGACCACGTCGAGCCTGCTCGCCACCAGCCGATCCACCAGGCGCGCGGTGGTATCCTCGCGCAGCCACGGCTTCAGGCGCGGGAAGGCGTCGCGCAGGGCCGGCATCAGCCGCGGCAGCAGGAACGGCCCGATGGTCGGAATCACGCCGATCCGCAACGGTCCGCTCATCGGCGCCCGCGCCGCATCCACCGCCTCGGTCACCGCGGTCAGGGCGGTCAGCGCGAAGCGGGCGCGCTCGACCAGTTCCAGCCCGAGCGGCGTGAACACCACGTGCTTGCCCGCCGTGCGGTCCAGGATCGGCGCATCGAGCTGGTTCTCCAGCGTCAGGATGCCGGCCGACAGCGTTGACTGGGTGACGGCACAGCCCAAGGCGGCGCGACCGAAATGCCGGGTTTCGGCGAGCGCGACCAGGTAGCGGAGCTGCTGTGGACTGGGGAGCGGAACCATCGTCTTACTCGATCAAATGAACCGGAATCATTCATTGGCACGAAATCCAACGCAACGCCATACCAGGCGGGCAACCAGCGTCATGGAGAGACAATCGCAATGCTGACCGTTGGCGACCGCTTCCCCGAATTCGCCCTGAAGGCCGTCCGGCCGGGCGCCGAGGGGCTGAACCAAGCCACCGCCTTTACCGAGATCACCACCGCCGCCGAGCCGGGCAAATGGAAGGTGGTGTTCTTCTGGCCGAAGGACTTCACCTTCGTCTGCCCGACCGAGATCGTCGCCTTCGGCAAGCTGGCCGGCGATTTCGCCGACCGCGACACGGTGGTGTACGGCGTCTCGATCGACAGCGAATACGTCCACCTGAACTGGCGCCTGCACCACGCCGACCTGAGGGACCTGCCGATCGCGATGCTGGCCGACATCAGGCGCGACCTCGCCAATGCCTGTGGCGTGCTGGACCGCGCGGAGGGCGTCGCACTGCGGGCAACCTTCATCGTCGATCCGGAAGGGGTGATCCGCTTCGCCGCGGTCAACGACCTGAACGTCGGGCGCAACCCGGCCGAGGTGCTGCGCGTGCTCGACGCGTTGCAGACTGACGAACTGTGCCCATGCAACTGGCACAAGGGCGAGCAAGTGCTGCAGGTGGCGGCGTGACGGAGGGGACGATGGGGCTCGAAATGCTGCAGGCGGTGCTGCCCGACTATGCACGCGATATCCGCCTGAACCTCGGCTCTTTGGCGACGGAGCCGGCGCTGTCCGACGCACAGCGGGCCGGCACGTTCATCGCCGCCGCGCTCGCCTCGCGCAATGCGACGGTGACCCGGGCGGTACTGGCGGCGTTCGCGCCGGCGCTGTCGCCCGAGGCGGCGGCGGCGGCCAAGGCCGCCGCCGCCATCATGGCGATGAACAACGTCTATTACCGGTTCACCCACCTGGTGGGTGGCGATTATCCGAACATGCCGGCCCGGCTGCGGATGAATGTGATGGCGAAGCCGGGGGTGGACAAGGCGACATTCGAATTGTGGTCGCTGGCGGTGTCCGCGGTGAACGGTTGCGGCATGTGCATGGAAAGCCACGAACGCGCGGTGCGCCAGCACGGGCTGACGGCAGAGCAAGTGCAGGCCGCGGTGCGCATCGCCGCGGTGGTGCACGCGGCCGCCGCGGTGCTGGACGGTGCGGCATCGGAGGAGCGCGGCAGCCTCGATCGCGTCGCCACCTGACGGACCGGCGCGGTGGGGAAAGGGATCGGCGACGGAATGCGCTGCGCTCTGCCGCCGCACGGCCTGGCGGGTACGGCTTTCCAGGTGCGGCGTAACGGCCAGCCGCGGAGCCAGCGAGAAGGTCGGGCGGACAAGCGTAGCGCATTCCGCCGCCCATCCCACCCCTTCTAGCCGCCGTGCTGCTGTCCGACGCGGTTCATCCCGCTATGCACGCCGGGTTGGCCGCCCGCCACCCACGGGTTGATGCAGCCGGCAACGGTGTGGCGATACACCTCCAGCCCGTCGAACGCCGCGATCTGCTGATACTGCGACCATGCCCGCGCGAATACCGGGTCGTCGCTCAGCACGCCGATCCAGTTGGCCCCCTCGCGCGTGTCCACCACCGCGACATCCGGGCACCCGGTCATGAAATCGTGCACAACCCAGCGGCGGATCGGCCACTCCTTCGCGGCCGCCGGGTCGAAGCGCACGCGCCACAGCTCGCCTTTCAGCGCCCACATCGAGTCGAAGCGCGAGGTCCAGACCACGCCGGTGTTGTTGACCACCGGGAAACCCAGCGCGATCCATTCGGAAAAGGCGATGTAGGTGCGGGCATGCTCCGCACGGATCAGCCGCTCGAGCCTGGCGACAGTGGAATCCTGCGGTTCGACCGCCTCCGCGACTTCGGGCTCCAGCCGCTGGAAGGCCCCCACCAGGAACACCAGGCCGGTCACCCCGGCCAGCACCAGCGGCGCCCTGGTGCGGCGCCGCGGGACGGTGCGGTGAAACAGCGCCGACGCAGCCCACAGCACCAGCGCGAGCAGGGTCGCCACGGTCGCCGGCAGGCGATGGTAGAACCAGTCCTTGCCGTCGATGAAACAGATGGCCGTGCTGGTCGCGGCGAACAGCACCAGCGTCAGCAGCAGATTGCGCTCGGGCATGCCGCGCCGCCAGATCCATGCCAGCAGCGCCGCGGCGACCGCCTCGCCAAACAGCAGACGGCCCGAATCGGCAAGCAGGTGCAGGAACGACACGTCGGTGGCACCGTACAGCGCCAGCGCCAGCGGCACGGCGCGCCGCAGATAGGCGGGGCACAGCACGGCAACGACCACGCCATAGCCGCCAAACGCGGCGATCGCCGACAGCGGCTTCAGCCGGCAGGTGCGCATGCCGCGCGCCAGGGCGAGGCATTCCAGCACGGCGAACACCGCGCCGTATCGCGGCTTGAGGGCGCAGCCAAGCCCGGCCAGCACACCCGCGGCGATAGCGGCGCCCCGAGCCGGCCGCTCACCGTCCAGCGAGCGGGCGAACAGCACGAGATAGGGCAGTACCGCCGCGACCAGCAGGTGTTCGCGCTGGCCAAGGTCGCCGGCGGGCACCACCAGCAGCACGGTGCCGATCGCGGCAAACACCGGGACCCGGTCGGCGAACAACCCGCCGCTGCGGCGCAGGATCGTCGCGGTCCACCAGGCGCATGACAGCACGATGCCGATGAAGAACGGCATGGCGGTGAACTGCGGATCGACGCCAAGCCAGCCGGCAAGGCGGATCGGAACCGCCGAGATCCAGATGATCAGCGGCGGGTTGACCTCGATCACGTCCACATAGAGTTCGCGCCCGGCGAGCCAGCGGCGGGCCACATAAAGCAGCCAGGCGATATCGTCCTTCAGCGGCGATCGCAGCAGGGCGAACAGCACGATGGCCAGGGCGGAAAACAACAGGACAAGGATCGCGGCCGTCACCAACGGGCGGACGGCAACGGTCACCGGACGGATTGCCCGGGTCTGGGGTTGGCTCATCGGGGCAGGCGGATGATGATCGTGCAGCCTCGGCAGGCGCCGCCGGACCAGCCCGGCGGTCGCATCCTGATGCCGGCCTTGTTGCCAGAATGTTAAGGAATGGCCAAGTCCTCTTCATCTCTTCCCGCGGGACCTCTCCCGCGGGGCGGCGTTGAGCCGCGCGGATCAACGCGCGGCGCGATGCGACGAGGGTGACAACGATCGGATCGGCACGCACGCCCGGCCCGCCGGGCGCATGGGGTGCTTCGCGTCACGCGGCCCCCTCACCTTCGGCGTTCACCCGCCATCGACCTGCTATGAAAACTCCCCGGCAGTCGCGACGTCTCCGCCGTTTTCGTCCCCGGTGGCGCATCGAGCCGGCCGGTTGGGCCGCAACGCGGACCAACGGGCGTCTCTCCCGCGGGGCGGGAGAGGTTATTTCAATGCAGCGCTCAGCAACCGCTTGATGTGGCGCAGCACCTGATCCTGGGTGTACGGCTTTTGCAGCAGCCTGACCTCGCGCCCCAGCTCGCCGCCCAGCCAGCCGTTTGCGTCATAGCCGCTGGTCAGCAACACCGGGACCTCGGGACGATGCGCGCGCACCCAGCGGGCGAGGCCGACCCCGTCCAACTCGCCGGGCATGCGCACATCGCTGAATACCAGATCGACATGGCCCGCATGGTCCACCACGTCGATCGCCTCATGCGCGTCGCCTGCTTCCAGCACCTCATAACCGACCTCGCGCAGGTAATCGGCGATCGGCTCGCGCACCAGCAGGTCGTCGTCCACCACCAGCACGGTGGCGGGATGTGGCGAACCGAGGGCGGGGGGCGTTTGCATGAGCATCCCACCATAGCGCTGAACCGCCTTCCGGGTCTGCCGCGGCGGCGCTGCCTCCCGGCAAATTTATCGCGCTATTTCAACTTGTTGCAGCTATCCATGCAATACAGCAGAAGGGTCTCGCAAAGCGGGCCTGGCGACCCACCCCATCACGGCGGACGATTGCTTTTGTCAGATTCCCCGTAGCCGGCGGCGCGCCGCAGTGACAAAACCCCCTCACGATGCAGCGACAGGAGGGCGGAGCAATGGCGACGCGCAATGTGGCAACGGTGTTCGGCGGGTCCGGATTTATCGGCCGCTACGTGGTGAGCCGGCTGGCACACAAGGGGTTCGTGGTCCGCGTCGCGGTGCGCGACCCGGAGGCCGCCCTGTTCCTCAAGACGGCCGGCGCGGTGGGACAGGTCGTGCCGCTGTTCGCCTCGGTGGAGAACGAAGGGACCGTGCATCGCGCGGTGGAAGGCGCCGGGCTGGTGGTCAACCTGGTCGGCATCCTGGCCGAAAGCCACGCGGGCGACTTCCAGCGCATCCATGCCGAGGGCGCGGGCCGCGTGGCGCGCCTGGCCGCGGCGGCCGGGGTGGAGCGCCTGGTGCACGTGTCGGCAATCGGCGCCGATCCGGCCAGCCCGAGCCAGTACGGCAGCAGCAAGGCGGCGGGCGAGCAAGCGGTGCGGTCCGCCTTCCGCGGCGCCACGATCCTCCGCCCGTCGATCGTGTTCGGGCCCGAGGACAGCTTCTTCAACCGCTTCGCCGCGTTGGCGCGGTTGTCGATGGTCATGCCGGTGATCGCTGGCGCGACGAAGCTCCAACCGGTCTATGTCGGCGACGTGGCGGACGCGACGATGGCGGCGTTGGCCCGAGTCGACTCGGCCGGCGCGGTGTACGAGTTGGGCGGCCCGCGCGTCTGGGCCTTCCGCGAATTGCTCGCCTATATCCTGAAGGAGACCGGGCGGCACCGGATCATGCTGAACGTGCCGATGGGGCCCGTGACCAGTTGCTGATGCTGTCGCGCGACAACGTCGTGGCGGCGGGCATGCCGGGATTGCCCGAACTGGGCCTGGTGCCGACCCCCGTCGAGTTGGTGGTGCCGGGCTATTTGCGCCGCTTTCGGCCGGGCGGCGGCCGTCGCCGCGTCCTGCCGGGAGCGCAGCATGGCGGGCCGACCGACCTGTCGTTGCAGGCGCGCGACGCGGGATAGGCATTGCAGGCGGACGTCCCGCCCTTGATCCTGGCCTCGGCCTCCACGGCGCGGCGCGCCGTGCTGGCGGGGGCGGGTCTGCGGTTCACCGCCCGTCCGGCGGCGATCGACGAAGCCGCGATCAAGGACGCCGCGCGGTCCGAGGGGTTGGACGCGACCGCCGCCGCCTTGCGCCTGGCGGACGCCAAGGCAGCCTGGGTTGCCCGGCAGGAACCGCAGGCTCTGGTGGTCGGCGCCGACCAGATCCTGGTCTGCGACGGTGCCTGGTACGACAAGCCGGAGGACCTCGCGGCTGCGCGCCGGCAATTGTTGGCGCTGCGCGGCCGGACGCATGCGCTGGCCACCGCCGTGGCCTGCCGCACCGGCGACAAGCTGCTCTGGCAGCACACCGCGTTGCCGCGACTGACGATGCGGGCGTTCTCCGAGCCATTCCTCGACGCCTACCTGGCGGCGGAGGGCGACCGTGTCCTGGGCAGCGTCGGCGCCTATCGGCTGGAAGGGCCTGGGGTGCAGCTTTTCGCACGCGTGGAGGGCGACCACGCCACCATACTCGGCCTTCCGCTGCTGCCCCTGCTCGTGTTCCTGCGAGACGCGGGGGCGGTCCTGGGCTGAGCCGCGCCTGCCCAACGGCCGCGACGATCATCTGCGGGTCGGCCTATCGCGCGGCGGCTGAGCCGCGCCTGGCCGGCGGCCACACCGTGGCATGGCGCCGGTCCGGTTGGCGCGGCAACCGGCTAAAGTTCGGACGATCCCGTATCAGTGCCGCGGTTCGCAGGCCAGTGCGCGCAGCCCGGCACGATCGATCACCTCGACGCCGGTGCGATGCAGCACCACGAGGCCCTCGCGCTTCAGATGCGCCAGGATGCGGCACACCGTCTCGACCGTCAGGCCCAGGTGATCCGCGACATCGGTGCGGCTCATCGGCACCTCGGTCACCTTGCGCCCCGGCGCCGTGGCACGCCGGTCCATCTCCAGCACGAACGAGGCGATCTTTTCCACCGCGGTCTTGCGGCCCAGCATGATCATCCGCTCATGCGCGTTGCGCAGGTTGGCGAGGGCCAGTGCCCGGAGTCGGCGAGCCAGGGCGGCATGGCTGTCCGCCAGCGCCTCGACCATGCGGCGCGGGTAGCGGCGCAGCGTCACGTCGGTCACCGCCTCGGCCGAGAAATCATGCGTGCCCACGTCGTCGAGCCCGAGCAGATCGCCGGGGAAAAGAAATTCGGCCACCTGCCGCCGGCCGTCTTCCATCAGCTTGACCGTGCGCACGCAACCGGAGAGGATTCGCCAGCAATAATCGGCCGCATCACCCTGCCCGTGGATCTCATGCTCGCGCTGGATCGCCACCGTCGAACCGAACTGCTCCAGCAGATCGAGGGCGTCCCGCGCCACAGGCTGGCGGAGCGCGTATCCGGCGACGCTGCGGGTTGGCTGTGCGGTGTGCATGGTGGCTTGCATCGTTGTCTTCCTCGCCCGGTGTCCATTTCGATGCACCAGGGTCTACCGATGCGGCGTCATCCTCGAAATTCGGAAACGGACGTACGGGAGCGTACGTACCCGCCCGGAGAACACGCGCGATCACCGGTCGGGCGGGAGGCCAGGGCAATCGCACTTGACCGCATTGCCCCCCTGGTCATGGTCGCAGCGTCTCGCCCCAACTGCGATTGCCCTGTGCCGGAGGCCACGCCCGCATGACCGAACCATCGCTGGTACACGTGGTGGACGACGATCCCGGAGTGCGCGATTCGCTTGCATTCCTGCTGCAATCCGCCGGATTTGCCGTGCGCACCTACGACTCGGCCGATGCCTTCCTGGCGGTGGCACCGGGGCTGGTCTCCGGCTGCGTGCTGACCGATGTGCGGATGCCCGGGGGGATGGACGGTTTGGCGCTGCAACGCCACCTGACCGCACTGGGGGGCAGCTTGGCCGTGGTGGTGATGACCGGGCATGGCGATGTGCCGATCGCGGTGGAAGCGCTGAAGGCCGGAGCACGCGATTTCCTGGAAAAGCCGTTCGACGAAGACCGGCTGCTCGGCGTGGTGCGCGAGGCGATGGCAGCCAGCCAACGTGTCCAGGAGGAGCAGCAGGCGAACGCCGGGGTGGCTGCGCGCCTGGCCAGCCTGACCCCGCGCGAACGCGAGGTCTTGCAGCGCCTGGTGGCTGGCCAGCCGAACAAGACGATCGCCTACGATCTCGGCACCAGCCCCCGTACGGTGGAGGTGCAGCGCGCGCGGGTGATGGAGAAAATGGGTGCGCGCAGCCTGGCCGATCTGGTGCGCATGGTCCTGGCCATGGAGCGCGCCGGCGGGAAACCCGCCGCGCCTTGACCTAGGTCAAGGCGCCCGCGCCGCAGTGGTCCATCATGACATCCTTGGCCCGTCGCCGGAATTTCCCGGCTGGACGGCGTGGAGCGCAGCATGCAGGACGGGCGCCGCCGGTTGGTGGGGGTGGTGGATGATGACGCGGCGGTGCGTGATTCGTTGCGTTTCCTGTTGGAAGCCGCGGGTTTCGGTGTCGTGACGTTCCCCTCCGCCGGCCAGTTCCTCGCCGCCACCGATCCGGACAGTATCGCCTGCCTCCTGCTGGATCACCACATGCCCGAAATGACCGGGCTGGACCTGCTGCGCCGGCTGCGCCGCGCGGGACGGGAGCTGCCGGTGGCGCTGATGACCGGGTCGCCTTCGGCACAACTGATGCGGCGGGCATTGGAACTCGGCGCCGTGGTGGTGTTGGAAAAGCCGCTGACCGACCAGGCGCTGTTCCAGTTTGTCGGGGATGCCACCGGCTGAGACGGCGGGCGTTGCGCGAAATAGGTTTTCCCCCGCCCGCCGCTCGCGTAAAGCTGTGGCATGGAGCAAACCCGGGCGGGCAAGGAGGCTATGGCGGCGGCGGCCGAATCCGCCATGCTGCGCTCGATCCTTGAGACCGTTCCGGAAGCCATGGTGGTGATCGACCGGCTCGGTGTCATCTTGCAGTTCAGCAAGGCGGCGGAACGCCTGTTCGGTTGGCGCGCGGAGGAAGTCTGCGGCCAGAACGTCAAGATGTTGATGCCCTCGCCCTACCGCGAGCAACACGACGAGTACCTGGCCCGCTATCTGGCCACCGGGGAGCGGCGGATCATCGGCATCGGCCGCGTTGTCGTCGGGCAGCGCAAGAACGGCAGCACGTTCCCGATGGAATTGTCGGTCGGCGAGGTGAACCAGGGCGAGCAGCGTCTGTTCACCGGCTTCGTTCGCGACCTGACCGAGCGCCAGCAGACCAGAGCGCGGTTGCAGGAGCTACAGGACGAGCTGCTGCACGTCTCGCGGTTGCGCTCGATGGGGGAAATGGCAGCGGCGCTGGCGCACGAGCTGAACCAGCCGCTGACCGCTTCCGCCAACTACATCGCCGCCGCGCTGCGGCTGGTTGACGGGCCGCAACCGGATCTGGCGCGTATCCGCCACGCCTTGGCGCTGGCATCGACCCAGACGATGCGCAGCGGCGAGATCATCCGCCGCCTGCGCGCCTTCGTGGAGCGCGGCGAGACGGCGCGGCGCCCGGAGCACTTGGATGCGCTGGTCGAGGAGGCGAGCGCGTTGGCCCTGGTGGGACTGGGCGATCGCGGCGTCACCGTGAAGTTCGTGCGCGACCCCAAGCTGCCGCCGGTGATCGCCGACCGGGTGCAGGTGCAGCAGGTCTTGCTCAATCTGCTCCGCAACGCGGTGGAAGCGATGGAGGCAAGCCCGGTGCGCGAACTGACGCTCGGCACGGCACGCTGGGACAGCATGGTGGCGGTGAGCGTTGCCGATACCGGCAGCGGCATTCCGCCGTCGATCGAGGCGCAGTTGTTCCAGCCATTCGTGACCACCAAGAGCGAGGGGATGGGCATCGGGCTGTCAGTCTGCCGCGCGATCGTGGAAGCGCATGGCGGCCGGCTGTGGGTCGAACCCAACCCCGGCGGCGGCAGCGTGTTCTGCTTCACCCTGCCGGTGGCGGAGGAAACCGCCGACGCCGGGTGATGCCCGGATCGAGCCCATCCGTCATTGTCAGGAGCGCCGCGACCCAGCAATTCCCCGGGTGACAAGCGGCGGCACGACAAGCCGGGCATCGCTTCGCCAGTGCTATCAGCCGGAGCGGAAGGCGTCGTACGCGCCGTGTGTCCAGCCCTGGCGGTCATCGTCTCCCCTTAAGGATTGCAGCTTTCGAACGTGGGTCTCGTCGGGCATCGCCGTAATTCCACCCGCTACCGCCGCCGAGCCGACGCGGGCATCCAGGTGGTTGCAAAGGCACATTGTTCATTGATATAAATCAATTGACCCACGCGCCGGTTGCCCTACACTGACATTGGATGGTGCTGCCTCGAGAAAAGAGCCGTCCCTGCAAATCGCGCAGGCAGTCATTGGGTGCCATACGCTGCCCCAAGGGTTCCGCAATGTCGAAGCGCAGGGTGTCGTCACGCCGTCCCTTATTGCGAAAGGCACCAATGGGCCAGCGCATTGACCTTCTGAACGCGGAACCCGACGAACTGGTGGACGGGTTGATCGGGAAGATTCGTTGCGTGCTGGCAAGTGATCTCGATCGTCAGTTCCTGGCAGGTATTCTCCTTGAAGGAGCGATTCAGGCCATTGGCCAGATAGTTCCTGATGAGGCACAGAAGGCAACGAGACAGGCATTTATCGGTCTCGCCGTTGCCAGACTAGGAAGCAATATCACGCGTCGAACGGTTGACTGACCGGCGGCGCCAGCGTGCCACTCGACAATCCGTCGACGAAACGCGCGGGACGTTGGTTCCCTGGCCGATGGCCATGAGCGGCGGCCAACGCCGGACTTAACAAGAGCCGGCCGCGGCGCCGAGCAGTGCCTCCAGCTCCGAGCTACGAAACGGTTTTCGCAGCATCGGCGGGGTCTCGATACCATGAAATCGAGCAACCCCTGCGGCCAGAGCCAAATAGGCGTTGCCGTAACCGGAGGTCAGTACGATCTTCGCCGGCTGGCCGGTCAATGCGATTTCGTTCAGGACATCGATCCCGTCGAGCTCCGGCATGATCATGTCGAGAATGACAATATCCGGTTGATATTCGATAAACTCGGCAACCGCGAGGCGCGGATCGTGGACTGCCCTGAATTCAAGACCAAGACGCCGGGCAATCGAAGCGATTGTTTTTGCGATTCCGGGTTGGTCGTCCACGATCAACAGCTTCTTCGCCATGGCGGCGCACTCCTGAGTTGAGCCTCCAAAGAGGCCAGCAGGAACTGCATCAAAAAAACACGGGACCGCGAGAGAGTCCATCCAAAAATGCGGCCGTCTCGATCTTTATACAACCCAAGCGGGTATTGTCATTGGTGCTCTCTTCGTTCCGGATCAGTGCCAGCCCACCCGCGCCACCGAACAAATAGTGCCCAACGAGAGCAGCCCTTGAATGGGGCCCCTCGCCGCGAAGATTCGAACCTTGCGGGACGCGTAGCCAGGCAGAAACCTCTCCCGCGTCGCGGGAGAGATCGCCGGCGCGTGAGCTCCGAGGGTGAGGGTGCCGCGGCACGCACGCACTTGCTGCGTGCAATCCCGCAACGTTGGCCTGGGGCGCACGCGGCACCCTGACCCGCCGCTTCGCGGCGCGTTGATCCACGTCGCGGCGCAACCCGGCGCGTAGCGCGGGAGAGGTTTCCGGGGCTAATCTGCCCCGGCTCCGGCGGCGCGCTGCCTGCCGGAAAACGATCCGGGGAGGAACCGAATGATGCAATGCTGCTGTGGCGTGCCGCACGCCCTGGGCCGACGCGGCCTGCTGGCCATGGCGATCGCCGCGGCTGCGGTCCCACAGCGAGGCAACGCGGCCCCGAGTTCGGCCGGACCCGCCGATCCCGCGTCACTCGACGACCTGGTGGTCGCCAATCACATCCTGTTCGATCAAGGCGTGGTCGACGGTTTCGGCCATGTCAGCGTCCGCCATGACAAGGACCCGAACCGCTATCTGCTCTCGCGCAGCATGGCGCCCGCGCTGGTTGCGGCGGACGATATCATGGAGTTCGACCTGGACAGCGTGCCGGTCGACCCGCGCGGCCGCACGCCGTATCTTGAACGCTTCATCCATGGCGAGATCTACAAACAGCGCCCCGACGTGATGGCGATCGTGCACAGCCACTCGCCGTCGGTGATCCCGTTCGCCGATACGAAGATCGCGCTGAAGCCGATGAACCACATCGCCGGATTCCTCGGCACCGGCGCGCCGGTGTTCGACATTCGCACCGCCGGCGGCCCCGCCACGGACATGCTGATTCGCAACAATGCGCTGGGCAAGGCACTGGCGACGACGCTGGGGCCGCATCCGGTGGCGCTGATGCGCGGCCATGGCTCGGTCGCCGTGGCACAGTCGATCAAGCACGTGGTGTTTCGCGCGGTCTACACCGAGGTGAACGCGCGCGTCGAAGCGGAGGCGCTGGCGATGGGTGGCAAGCCGGAGTTCCTCAACCCGCAGGAAGCCGCGGCGGCGATGCAGACCAATGATGCGCTGGTGGGCCGGCCGTGGGAATTGTGGAAGCGCCACGCGGAGGGCAAGTCATGAGGCGCATCCCGGCACTTTGCCTCGTCGCCTGGTTCATTGCGCTGTCGGTCACCGCGGCGCGTGCCGAGCAAAGCATGGTGCGGATTGCGCAGCCTTATGGGCTGGGATACCTGCCGAGCTATGTCGCGGTGGATCAGCACCTGATCGAACAACACGCCAAGGCGGCCGGACTTGGCGACATCCAGGTAACTCTGACGCGGATGGCCAGCGGGCCGGCCGCCAACGATTTGCTGCTGGCGGACGATGCCGACATCGCCATGGGCGGCTTCGGTCCGGCCTTCACCGTCTGGGACAAGACGCATGGCGCGCAGCAGGTGCGCGGCATGATGCCGCTGTGCTCATCGCCGGTGTTCCTGGTCTCGAACGATCCGCGCATCCATTCGTTGCGGGATTTCCGTGACGGCGACAAGATCTCGGTCAGCGCCATCAAGGTGACCGACCAGGCGATCGTGCTACAGATGGCGGCGGCGAAGGAATGGGGTTGGGATCAGCGATTCCGGCTCGATCCGCTGACCGAATCGATGTCCAATCCCGATGCGCTGATCGCAATCATGAGCGGACAGAACGAGGTCAAGACGCATGCCTCGATCATACCGTTCAGCGTGACCGAGCTGGAATCCGGCAAGGCGCATCTGGTGATGACGTCGGACCAGTATCTTGAGCCGGGGTCGAGTTCGGTCGTGATGTGGGCCGGCGCGCGGTTCCATGATCCCAATCCGAAACTGTACGCCGCGGTGGTGGCGGCGTTCGAGGACGCGATCGCGCTGATCAACCGCGACCCGCACCTCGCGGCGCAAATCTACGTCGCGCGCGAGCCGCAGAAGCACGATTTGGGGTGGATCGAAACGATGATCCGGGATCCGAAGCTGATCACCTACAGTTCCACCCCACGTGGCACGCTGGCGCACGAGCAGTTCATGTACAAGGTGGGCACGCTGAAGCACGAAGCGAAGACCTGGCAGGAATTGTTCTGGGAGAACGAGGCGGGGAAGCCGGGGAGCTGATCACGAAACCTCTCCCGCGGAAGCGGGAGAGGTCGATGGTGCGAAGCGCCGAGGGTGAGGGTGATCGGGTCGGCACGCAGCACCTTTGGCACGCAGCAGGCAGAG
>JBEKNT010000052.1:0-23361 GCA_049522565.1 Acetobacteraceae bacterium | reverse complement strand
CCCACCGCATGGATGCTGTTCAGGTCAACGATGGAGGTGAGCAATTGAACCTTGTCAGGCAGCCGGTATTCGTGCGCCTGCGACAGGAAGGCGTTGTTGTCGTCGCCTTGCAGCACCAGGAAGCAGGCATCGGCGCCCGACTGGCGGATCTTGGTGATGTAGGTGGAAAAGTCCTTGGTCCCGATCGGTGAATACACCGCGCCCAGGAAGGTCTTGTTCGCCTTCTTCACCTCGTCCTCGAACACGCCGATGCTGTTGTGGCCCCAGGCGTAGTCCATGCCGAGCGCGTAGAAGTTCTTGAATTCGCTCTTTCGCAACCATAGCGAAATGACCCGCGTCTCCATCGGTCCGGAGATATTGGCGCGGAAGAAATTCGGCACGAAGGAGGAACCGGTCAGCCGTCCGTCGCCGTTGTCGGAGGAGACGAAGATCGCGTTCCACTCGGCGAGTTTTGGTACTACGGCCAGTGCTTCCGACGACAGGGTCATGCCGAACAGCAGCCGGCAGCCGTCGCGCTCCACGACTTCCTGGGCCTTGCGCACGCAGGTGGCGGGATCGCCGCCGGTATCCTGGGCGACGATTTCGATCTGCCGCCCGAGCAATCCATTTTTTGCGTTCTGCTGCTTGGCCCAGAATTCGGCGCCATGGCGCATTTGCAGACCGATCTCGCCGCCCGGACCGGTCATTGCCACCGGCATGCCGATGCGGATCGGTGTCTCGCCGCGGGCGTGGCGCAACACCGCGGGAGCCGCGACCGCAAGCGTGGCGCCGCCGAGCAGGAGGCGGCGGGTGAGGGGGGATGAACGATCCATTTAGTTGTTCCCTATATTAACTAACCAGTTAATGCGGACTCTTGGCGGCCGGCTATTGTGCCAGCTCCACCGTCTTGAAATCGGCCGGCACGATGATCTCCAGCACTTCGCAATCGTCGGAATAGTCCAGCACGGTGTGCTCGATTCCTGGCGGCTGCAGCCAGCAGCTTCCTGCCTGCATCAGTTGCTCGCCGTGACCTTCGAACTCGTTCTTCATCCAGCCCTTCAGCACGTAAATGAGCTGCAACTCGGTCTCGTGCAGATGCCGCTTGCGCACGTCGTCGGTGCAGGGGCCCAGCAGCCGGATCACATGTGCCTGGCACAGTCCGCTGGTTGCCGCCGCGATGCCGAGGTCGCGATACAACGCATAGGCGCGAAGACCGTCGGCCTTGAAATCTTCCTCGCGATGGTGGCTGACGGTGAAGCGCTGCGGTGCCTGGCGCGCGGTGATAGGCGGCTTCGCGGCGGGCCGCGCTCGCCGTGTAGCGGATTTGCTCGCGGCCGGTTTGGCCGGGCGCTTGGCGTTGGCGGGGTGCTTGGCGTTCACCGGACGCTTGGCGTTGACCGGACGCTTGGCGGCAGTCGGGCGCGCGGCGGCGGTCGCACGCTTTGCGTTCGCTGCGCGCTTGGCGCTTGCGGCGCACTTGGCGTCTGCTGCGCGCTTGGCTTTCACCGCGCTCTTGGCATTCCCCGCGCGCTTGGCGGCGGGCTTCGCCGCACGCGTGCTCGTCCGGCCGGTTGCCGTTCTGGCCATGGTCTCCCCCCTTCAAGCCTTCTTACTGGCAGCACAGTATCGGCGCGATTTCGCGGGGCGATCAAGCAGGCCGCGACGTGCCCAGGCTACGGGACAGGACTTACCCCGGAATGAGCGTGATCGCCGACGGGCTGCCGACACTCACGCGTTGTCCGGTCGGGGCGATCTGGCCGGTTGCCTTGTTGACACGGAACGCGGTGATGTCGTCGCTCGTCTGGTTGGCGGCGAACAGAAAATCGCCAGTCGGGTCCAGCGTGAAAAAGCGTGGCCGCTTGCCGCCTGTCGGCGTGTTGCCGAGGAAGCTCAACCGTCCGTCGCCGGCAATCGAGAACAGCGCGATGTCGTCGCGGCCGCGATTGGACACGTAAAGGAAGCACCCATCCGGTGCGACGGCGATCTCCGCCGTGGTGTTCTTGCCCGCATGTTCTGGCGGCACGGTGGAAATCACCTGCGCATCGGTCAAGGCGCCCGTCGCGCCTTCCCAGCCATAGACGGTAACGGTGGAGTCCAGCTCGTTGTTGACGTACAGCACCGGCAGCGACGGATGGAATATGCAATGCCGCGGCGCGGCGCCCGGCCGCGATGCCACCGGCCCCTGCGCGGTCGGTTCGATGCGTCCGGTCACCACGTCGAAGCGAAACACGAAGGTGCAGTCGAAGCCTTTGTCGGGCACGATGACATAGCCGCCGGTCGGATCGAAGATCACCGCGTGCGGATGCGACGATGTCTGCTGCACCGGATCCGGCCCCGGCTTGCCCGGCAGTTGGTAAAGCTGGTGCACCGGCAGCAACCGCCCATCCGGCTCCAGCGGCAACACCGCCACGCTGCCGCTGCCGTAATTGGCGACCACCAGATGGCGCGCTCCGGAATCAAGCGCGGCATCCACTGGATTGTTGCCCTGGCACGGCATCTGGCTCAGCAGCCGCAAGCGGCCGGACTCAGCGTTTATGGTGAACGCGGTCAGATGATCGCGGCCGCCATGCACCGAATACAACACGCTGCGGTCGCCACGCAGCGTGAACAGCGACGGGTTTGCCAGCCCGTCCACGTGCTGCACCTGCGTCCACGCACCGCTCTGCGCGTCGATGCGATACACATGGATGCCGTCGCCGCGGCCATCGCGGTCCGCCGTCGTGTAGCCGCCAACATAAGCGAACATTCCCTCGCCCTCCCCATCAAAGCCCGAGCCAGTCACCGATGCGGTCGTGGATCATGCGCGTCGTCACCGCCGAACGCTACAGCGCGTGGAACGGGATGTCTGGTCGCCGACCACCGCGACGGCGACGCGTTTGTCGCCGTCCGACGCTGGCGTTTCCCGGGCCGGACGCGCGGTGTCGGGATAGCGGCTGGGGGCCGGGCACCCTCACCATTGCCCCATCGCGTTGCGGTCGGAGAGGGAATTGAGAATGATGCCCGGCATCGCCGGATCGTCGGCGATCACGCCCAGATCGAGCAATGGCGCACCGGCATCGCCGCGTGCCGCCCGTTCGGCAGAGAGCAATGCCGGCAGATCCTCGCGCACATGGCCACCCTCGCCGGCGAACCAGCCGACCACCGCGACCGGCAACGCGCGCCAATCACGCAACGCGTCCGCCAGCAGCGGCGGCTCCTCGAGAAACGCCGCGCGCACCCGGGCGAAATGCCCAGCCGCGGACAACGCCGCAACGTGACGTTGCAGCGCCATCGGACGGCCGGGCGTGCGCGCCGAACCATGCCCGACCAGCAGCACCGCGAAGCGCGCGGCATCGGTGCCGCAGGCGCGTTGGATTCGCGCCGCTGCCACGTCCGCCATGTCCGGGTGCACGCCGACCGGCGCGTGGTAGCGGAGCGCGTGGCCATGGCCGTCCCCCAGCGCCCGCGGGATCGCTTCGCGCACGAACCAACCTTGTTCCATGAAGAACGGCACCACATGCACCACGTGCGGCACCAACGCTGCTAATGCCGCTGCCACCGACGGTTTGCCGTTCAGCAACCCCACCGTCACGTCGGCGAACCGTCGCTGCGCGCGCAGCACCGCGGCGTGGGTGTGCAGCAGGCGCCCCGCATCGGCAAACCGTGCCGCACCGTGCGCGACCAGCAGCAGTGCGTCATCCGACCAGGGTGGCTCAGGCGTGATACACCTCCCGAAGAAATTGCTTGCGGCGATGCAGCTTGTGCACGAATGCGGCCTTCCTGTCCCCTGTCCAACCGTCGTTGCGAGCCATGCCGCGACGCGTCAACCCCCGCGGTGAGCGGCGACCGCCAGGCACCCCGCCTGATCGGCACAGGTGGGCCTGCCGAGGACGCCACAGGCGGGAGGTCGCCTGTCCCGGTCAAGCCGGGTCACCGCCAGGTCGGGGGCCAGTGTGAACGTCGCCTGCCGACTCTGCACGGACCTCGTGCGCCGCCATGCGTGTCGACCCCGCAATCAGGGACTGTGGCCGCATGGCGCGGGCACATGCTATCCCCGATCGCGGCGGTTCTCTAGATTGCCGGCCGAACCGCAGGCACAAGGCGAAGAGCATGAGCGACTGGAGCAAGGTGACCCGGCCGATCCCCGTTCCGAACGAGTGGACGAAGCCATTCTGGGATGCAGCCAGGCGGGGCGTCCTGGAGCTGCAACGCTGCCAGAGTTGCGGGCATTTCCAGCATCCGCCCTATGCGACCTGCGTCCGTTGCATCGGGACGGACCTGAAATTCGAAGCCGTGCGCGGCGGCGGCGCGATCTACGCCTACACCATCATGTATCACACCGGCGACAAGCGCTTTGCCTCCGCCGTCCCCTACGCCAGCATCATCGTGGAGCTCGAAGCGGCGCCCGGCGCATTGCTCGCCGGCAACCTGCTGGAGGCGCCGTATACCGAGGCGAAGGTCGGGCGGCGCGTGGAAGTCATCTTCGAGAAGCTGAATGACGACATCACGCTGCCGCAGTTTCGTCTCGTGCGCGCGGAATAAAGGGGGAAGCACCGCATGTGGGACAACCGATGCAAAGTGGCCGTCAGCGGCGTGGGCTTTTCCAAGGTCACGCGCTCGGCCGACATCCCGCTCGCCGCCCATGCGCTGGAGGCGGTGAAGGGCGCGGTCGCGGATTCGGGGCTGCAAATGTCGGACATCGACGGTCTGGCGACCTATCCGGAATTGCCGGCGACCGGGCACGCGGAGGTGGACGGCATCTCCGTCGTGTCGGTCAACTGCATGATGGCGATGCTGAAGCTGCCTGCTTTGACGTGGCATATTCAGGTGGGAACCACCAATATCGGTGGCGCGGTGCAGCAGGCGGTGAACGCGCTGCTGGCAGGGGTGTGCAAATACGCGGTGGTGTGGCGGGCGATGCATAACCCACGTGGCACCTATCAGAACCTTCCCGGGGCCTATGCGCACGGTGCGGCCCAGTTCACGGCACCCTACGGGTTCGGGGGGCCCGGGCAGGGCATGGCGGTCGCCTACACACGCTGGCTCGAGAGGAACAATCAGAACCGCGAGAAGATGGCGACACTCGCGGTCACGCAGCGCCGCCATACGCACCACAATCCGCACGCCTGGTTCTACAAAGTGCCCCTCTCTCGCGAAGACTACCTCGCGTCGCGCATGGTCGCCTATCCGTTCTGCCTGTTCGATTGCGACATCCCGGTGCAAGGGGCAGTCGCCATCGTGCTGACGACCGCGGACCGGGCGCGGGACCTGAAGCCGAAGCCGGCCTATATCGCGGGCTACGGCCAGCGGCTGCATTTCGAGGTGGCGGGGCGCATCGGCAGTCTTTCGAGTTACATGGAGGGTGGCAGCAGTTCGGCGAAGCTGACCTGGGAGCGGTCGGGCTTCAGTCCGAAGGATGTGGACGTGGCGCAGATCTACGACGGTTTCTCGGCCTCGGTGATCTACGGATTGGAGTCGTACGGATTCTGCAAGGAAGGCGAGGCGCTGGATTTCATCCAGGACGGGCGGATCGAGCTCGACGGCGAGCTGCCGCTGAACACATTTGGCGGCAGCCTTGGCACGGGGCGCATCCACGGTCTCTGGCACATCATCGAGGGCGCGTTGCAGGCATCGGGCCGCGCCGGATCGCGCCAGGTCAAGGACGCCAACGTGTCGTTCGTCGGTGCCAGCGCGCCGATCGTGACGGGCACGACGTTCATTTTCGTGGGGGAGCCGTACTGAGGGTTGGAGGCGGCCGACGGTATCGGGCGCAGGAGGGCAGCATGACTACGCACACCGATGGCGACTCCGCTGTCGTGGCAGTCGGAGGCGGGCCGTCGCACCAGACGGCTCCCCCCGGCCACTGTCAGTTAGGCTGAACCATTGACGCCATGGTCCTAACAGGTGTCTAGGATTTGACTTGCCCGACCAAAAGGGGCGCGTAGAAATGAATGATTTCACCATCCCGGACGACCTACGGGCGTTGGTGTCGGAGAAGTTGGCCTCGGCTGAATTGTTGAGTCCAGGCGAGTTGTTGAGCCAGGGCGAAGTGGCACGCCACTCGGCAAACTTCGCCGAACGATTCGGTCCACAAGTGCTCGCCGGACTAGATGGCGAGGCGCTGCTGAAGGCGATGCACGGTCGCCGGGAAGGTGAGCCGCGCTGCCTGATGTACTGGCTAGAGTTCAAGAACGACGAAGAATTTCCCGGCAGTCGTTATGGCGGCATCGGCGGCGGTGCTGCCACAAAGTTCGGTGTTTATCAGCGCCAAAGCGATGGAGCCTGGGCTACGGGCGGTCCAACGACAACAAAGGTCATTGAAACATCCGAAGCAATCGCAATCGCTCGAAAACAGCGCGACGAATTGCTCGCCGGCGTAGAGGTACTGCGGGTACTGCCGCAGGACGACATCTCCGACGCAACCTATGCCGGCCTACAGGCCAGAATGCAGGCCGCCGCACCAGAACTCCACCGCAGTGGCTGGGCGCACAAGTATTGGTTTCTCTGCGCACCCGATCGGCTCGACGACTTTCATAGCCCTCGCTGGCAGCGATTCCACCTCTTCAAGCTGCTACAAATGCCTCCCGACAAGAGTGGCCTGCTGGACGGGAACGCCCCGCGCTTCGTGTGCGCCGGTCGCTTCGTGACGCTGGCGCGCGAGTTGAACGTGCCTGTCCCGGCCCTGACAGGGGCGCTCGCGATCCGATCAGGTTCGCTGCACCGGTATTGGCGCGTCGGGACAACTGACGGTGACGGTAACGACTTGTGGCCGGAGATGAGGGATCATGGCGTCGCATCAGTTGGCTGGAGTGATATCGGTGACCTGAGGCCAGTGTTATCGGACAGTGATCCGAAGGAGAGAATATATGAGCGACTGATACCAGGCTACGTGGGTAAGGAATTTGTTGCCAAGAGAAAGGCGGGAGAAATACTGAACTTAGCCCTCGAAGCGGCTGAACGCGATGTCGTTGTCGCTTGCACGGGCATGAAAGTACTGGGGATCGGGCGCGTTACCGGCCAATACGAATTTCGCGCCGAACTTACGTTTCCGCACATTCGGCCTGTTGAGTGGCGGGCGGTCGAGCCGTGGATCTTTCCGGAGAACGAGGGATTGCAAACCAGCTTTGTCGAGCTCGGCCGGCGCGCGACAAATATGCTGGAGATCGAACGCTCCTTAGCTGGCACGACAGTACTGCACCCCACGCGACCATCGCCGATTCCGAACGGCGGAAGTGCGGAGCGTTCGACTGGGATACCACCACTCGATCCGCTCGCAGCGCGCATCGACCTCGCCCTGCGTCGGCGAGGCCAGGTAGTGCTATACGGCCCACCAGGAACCGGCAAGACCTATACTGGCCTACGCGTCGCTCGCGAACTGGCTGCGCGTGTCACATTTACCATGACCTACGACAGCCTTACGGCTCTACAAAAAGCGACCGTGATCGGCGCGACCGGTGGCGACGGGCTCGTTCGCCTGTGTTCGTTCCATCCGGGATACAGCTACGAGGACTTCGTCGAGGGGCTACGGCCCGAGGTCGCCAACGGCTCCATGGTGTTCAAACCGCGGGACGGCATTTTCAAGAAGCTTTGTCAGGATGCTGCGAAGACGCCGGATCGGCCTCATTACCTGATCATCGACGAGATCAACCGCGGTGACGTGCCGCGCATCTTTGGCGAGCTAATGACGGTGCTGGAGTTGGACAAACGCGACCAGAAAATACTGCTGCCTCTGGCTGCTGGCGTGCTCTCCGTACCCCGCAACCTGTACATCATAGGTACGATGAACACAGCTGACCGGTCGATTGCGCTGCTGGATGCGGCTTTGCGACGGCGCTTCGCTTTTGTCGAGTTGATGCCTGATCCAACACTCTTGCGTCATCTCCAAGCGGGACCGCTTGGGCTTGCCGAGTGGCTTGCGGCACTAAACCAACGGCTGCGAATGCATCTCGCACACGACGGCCGCAGCAGGCAGGTCGGTCACGCTTACCTGCTGACAGCGCCGCCCGTCAGTTCCGTCGCGGCATTCGCCCGGGTGCTGCGCGACGAAATCGTGCCATTGCTCCAGGAATACTGCGGGGATGAATTTATTATTTTGCAGGAGATTCTTGGCACGGGCTTAGTTGATGCGGCTGGGGCGACGATCCGCCACGATCTATTTGAGCCGAACCGCGAAGACGACTTGGTCGCCGCGGTGATGACCGGTTTGGAAATATCAGGAGCTATCGCGCCCGGGTCTGACCAGGACGAGCAGGAGAATGTCGACGCGCCAGCATGATGCCGCTAGCGTCGCCGAGGTGGCGTTAGCAGAGTGGGAGTCGAAGGGGCCAGAGACGACGCTGCCCCTGCGTGACTTAGACCTGGGAGCCGGGGCGCTGTTGCACGTGTCTGTGATCCCCTGCGCGCTCGCTTGGATATCCGACAGGAGCGGTCCGGGGTACGTGTGGCCGCCACCTCATTCGTCGGGCGCGTGCAGGTTGGGCCGTTGCGAATCACAATCCGACCGAAGCTGGAATCGTCTCCGCTCTCGCGGCTCCTGCGTTATGCCTACGGGATCGATGACCTGACGCTGCAGAATGCGTTGCCGACCTCAATTTTGCATGGCGGGCTGCATGACCTGCTAATCGAGATGTTGGTACATGAGGTCGACCATTTGCTACGTATTGGTCTATCCCGAAGTTACTTGCGGATGGAAGCTGAACTTGCGATGCCAAGGGGGCGAATTGCCGTCGGCACGATTGCTTCCCGTGGCGGCGTAAGGGAGCCGCGCCTCCCATGCGTATTTCACGATCGCAGCCTGGACTGGACCCTGAATCGCGTCATTCGCGCCGGGTTGGCGCGCGCGGTCGATTTGGTGGTACACCGTCCCTTGGCTAGGCATGTCGCGCGCCTGGAAGCGTCCTTTGCTACGTCCGTAGGGATCACGCGGCGACTGGACCTTGCTGAAGTCGAACGCGCCGAGTTCGGATTGACGCGCCTGACCGCCGGCTATGCGCCCGCACTCACATTGATCCGACTGCTGTGCGGAGCCGATGGAGTATCGCTGGAGCCGACCGCCCATGCCGTGCCACTGTCGGGTTTCCTGTTCGACATGAACCGCTTCTTCCAGCGGCTGCTTTCGCGTTTCCTACGTGAAAACCTGACCGGCGGTCGAGTCGAGGACGAACGGACGATCCGGGACATGCTGGCCTACGATCCGGCTGCTAACCCGCGCCGCCAGCCCAACCCCCGGCTCCGACCGGACTTTGCCATCTTCGAGGGTACGAAGCTCGCTATGTTCGCCGACGCGAAGTATCGCGACATCTGGGCATGCGGAACTCCAATCGAGTGGCTGTACCAGCTTCAGGCCTATGCGTGGGCCGCTCCGAAGTCAGGAAGTGTGATGCTATACGCGTCCGCAGAACCGTCCGCTAAGGAGGAGCGCCTTTTTGTCCGTATCCCGCTGGGAGAGACAGGGCCAGCATCATCCATCGTGCTGCGGCCTGTTCCGCTGGCACGACTGGCCGATGTCGTGGCAGGCGCTGGGCATTTGTTTCGGGCAAAGCGAAAGCGATTGGCTTCGGAACTGATCTGGGGATCTAATGCCCGCGCGATTGGCTGACGGGCCAGGCTTGATCAAGTCAGGGATTTGATACGCTAGGCGTCGAATGGTTATACTCGGTGTTGCGCGAGAGAGGAGCGATCCCATCACCGCCTTGAAGGCCGGCACCGCCAGCTACGAGGAGATGAAGGCGCGAACCATGGCGGTGGCACGGTGCGAACGTCGCATCGTGCCCAATGAACCGAAGGTCTGGTTCACCTCGACGGAGTCCTTCGCCAAGGTGCTGTCGGCCGGCAATCGCGAACTGCTGCGCGTCGTCGCCGAGAAAGCCCCTGGCTCGCTCGACGAGCTGGCGCGGATCACCGGCAAGGCGAAATCGAACCTGTCGCGGACGCTCAAGACCATGGCCGGCTACGGCCTGGTCCGCCTCGAACGCGGCGGGCGCGGCCGCATCACGCCCAGGGTGATGCATGATCGCGTGGAGCTGGACCTGCCGCGCACCCTCTCGCGGAAAGCAAGCTGAGATGACCGCTACCGGTTCAGCACGATGGGTTTACTCAGGTCTGAAACCCCCGTGCAAGCGCCCGGTGGCATCGCCGTCCATTCTCAATTCGTCATTCATCGAACAGGTCCGAATGCGTGCCGGTGCGGGCAAGCTGTAGCTCGTCGCCCTCAATGCGATAAAGCAGGAGCCAATCCGGCTCAATGTGAAGGTCCCGGAATCCCTTCCAGTCGCCCCTGAGCAGATGATCGTTGTAACGGGCCGGGAGCGGCCGTTCCTCCAGCAACAGCGACAGGACAAGCTTGAGCTTGTCCATGTCCTTGCCGCGCCGCTCGGCTCGTTTCACATCCCGTCTGAACCGGCCGGACCAAACCGGCGTCCGCATGTCAAATGCCCAGGTCCTCGAAAAGTACGGCGGCCGATGCCGACCGCTTGCCCTTCCCGTCAATCAATTCCTTCATCGCAAGGCGGCTCGCCGCATTCGGTACCTTCACCTCGAACGGCAGGCGCTTTTCGTCGGCGACGCGCAGCAGCAACAGGCGGATCGCGTCGGAGATCGTCAGCCCCATTGCCGCCAGGGCAGCGGCGGCCCGTTCCTTGGTGTCGGTGTCGATCCGCGAGCGGACGATGGTGTCGGCGGCCATGAAGCTTTCCTCGGATAGACGATGTGGCCCAAATGTAGCCACAACCAGCCAGGATATCAAGCCACCATTCGCGTCGCCCGCAGGAAAGCGGCTCTGACCGGCGTCGGCAGCCATCCCTGTGACAGCCTACGAATCCCCGCGTAGCATCGACGGCGGCGGCGACAGGCATGGCGGACCATGATGTGGTGGACTGCGGCAATCATAACGGACGGGGGATACGATGAGCGAACATGCATTCCGGGCGGTGGTCTATCCGTTGCGTCTTCACTGCGGCCGGCAGGTCATCGAGCAAGGCCTGAAGGAGGCCGTCGATCGCGCTGGGGCGAAGCGGGCCTTTGTGGTGTGTTCCCGATCCGTCAACCGGCGGACCGATACCGTGCGGCGTATCGAAGCGGTCCTCGGCAACCGTTATGCCGGCGTCTATGACGGCATCGAGAAGGATTCGACCTACGCCTCGGTTCGCGCGGCCAAGCAAGCTGCGACAGAGGCCGGGGCCGATCTGCTGATCGCGGTCGGCGGCGGCAGCGTCATGGTCGCGACGCGCGTGGTGGCGATCTTCATGGCGGAGCCGGGCGATCCGTTCCAGATCATGACCCAGTATCCGGAAGGCAAGCCGGCCTATAGTCCTCGACTGCGCACGCCGAAACCGCCGATCGTCAATATTCCGACCACGCCAACCAGCGCCATGAACCGGTCCGGTTCGGGCCTGAAGAATCCCGACCTCGACCATCGCATGGAGTATTTCGATCCCAAGACACGTCCTCAGGCCATCTTCCTCGATCAGGACGCCTTGCTCAGCGCGCCGCCGGACCTGATCCGCTCCACCGCGACGACGGTGCTTGCCAGCAATGTCGTCGCGATGTCGCAAACCGACATCAATCCGTTGGCGGAGGCCAGCCGGAACCATGCGTTCCGGCTGGCCTATCGCGCCTATCCGCGGCTGGCCGACGAACTGGAGAACCCGTCCGTACGCATCGATTTCGCCGTCGCGGCGCTGTTGCAGGACCGGGCCGAGGACGACGGGTTGCGCCGCTACCGGGGCGGCGCTTTCTCCGGCAACTACGCGGTCTCGACGGCACTGCACGTGCGCTATCCGCATGTCGGGCAGGGCGAGTCGACCTCAGTCGTCCATGCAACGAAAATACGGCTCTCCGATGAGATCGATGCGCCAGCGGCACGGCAGGTCGCCGAGGCCCTGGAAGTCTGGCGCGACGGGATGGACGCAAGACAGGCCGCACTTGCCGTGGCCGACAAGCTCGAGAGTCTCTATGCGCGTGTCGGGGTGCCGACGCGGTTGCGGCAGATCGATATTCCCCGGGACGATCTTCAGACCATCGCCAACGAGACAGTGAAGAACTTCAATTTCAACCCGGGCCTGCGCTCGGCGGCGGAGCAGATCGCGGATGCGCTTCGGCTGCTGGAGGCGGCGTACTGAGAAACGTCGCATGCTGGCAGCGGCCACCTGTGATTGCGAGGCTCCATGCCCTCGTAGGCCATTGTCCTCTCTCTTATACTGATACGACAAATGGTGGCAGCCTTACTGATACGAAAAATGGCGGCAACGGCGGTTCACACCGTCCTCCGGCATTCGGACCGCATCCTGTGTCAATGGAACATGCGTCCGGAGTCGATGACGACCGTCTGGCCGGTCATGGTTTCGGTGCGGCACATGGTGACCACCATGTCGGCGCAGTCGTCCTTGTCGGCGGGCTTCTTCAACAGCGAACTGGCGGCGTTGCGCTTGACCACGTCGGGCAGAAGATTGGCTGTCGCGCGCGTGCCCTCCAGCAGTCCCGGCGCCACGCAATTCACCAGCGTCTCCGGCGCCATCGCCACCGCCATGCAGCGCGTGAGATGGATGAGGCCCGCCTTCGACACCGCATAGGCGATGGACGAACCGGTCGGCCCGAGCCCCGCCACGGACGCGATGTTGACGATGCGGCCGCGTCCCTGCGCCTTCATGATGGGCGCCACAGCCTTGATCATGCGCATCGGCCCCGTCAGGTTGACGGCCATGATCTTGTCCCACACCTCCTGCGTCAGATTGTCGAGGTCGGTGAAGGGGATCGACTTGTTGTAGGCGGCGTCGTTGATGAGGATGTCGAGACGGCCGAACCGCGCGGTCACATCGCCAAGCAGCTTGTGCACGGCCGCGCTGTCGGTGATGTCGCAGGCGAAGGCCGCGGCGTTGACCTGATAGTGCGACGCCAACTCGCGGGCGACGCCCTCCGCCTGGTCGCGGCTCTGGGCATACATGACGGCGATGTGCGCGCCCTGTTGCGCCAGCGCGTGACAGATGCGCTGGCCGAGTCCGCCATTGCCGCCGGTCACCAGCGCGACCGCGCCCCTGAGGTCCATGAACTTTCTCCCGTTTGCGGGGGCACGGTGGTCTCGCGGCGCCTCCCGGTGTCCGGGGGTAGTTTGTTAGCTAGCGTTGGGGGAGGCAAGCCATGGACCAGGAGGGGCAGGCAGAGTTTGCGGAGGTCTGGAATGTCGGGCGACGACAGCTTCAGTCCGTCGCCGCGGCGGCAACGGGTTCACTCTGGCGTCCCGGCAGAAGCGGGCGGTACGGTTGCCGCCCCGGATTGGACTTTCGCCCCGCAGCATCGCAACATTGCCTCGGGACTTCGGGCTCCGGTCGGCAGGCAGGCCCGTATGTGCCGCGGCCCCAGCTTGCGGTTGCGCGGATGCGGGAGAGAAACATGAAGGTCGGTATTCTGCAGTTCTTCGGCTGGCGCGACCGGTCCGTGCCGTTGCATTCGGTCTATGAATCGGCGCTCGAGCGCTTCTCCATCATGGACGCGACGGGTTACGACGCCGTCTGGCTGGCGGAGCATCACTTCTCGAGCTTCTCGGTCTGCCCGTCGGTGCACATGATGGGCACCATGGCCGCTGCGCGCACGAAACGATTGCGCATCGGCACTGCGGTTTCGCTGGCCCCGTTCTACAACCCGCTGCGGCTCGCCGAGGAAGTCGCGCTGCTCGACGTGCTGTCGGGCGGCCGGGTCAACTGGGGGGCGGGACGTGGCTTCGAGCGCAGCGAGTTCGCCGCGTTCGGCATCCCGGGCGAGGAGAGTGCCGCCCGCTTCCACGAGACGGTGGACATTGTCCTGAAGGCGTGGACGCAGCAGCGGCTTTCGTATGAAGGTAAGTTCTACCAATACGACGGCGTCGAGGTGCTGCCCAAACCGTTGCAGGCGCCGCACCCTCCGGTGTGGATGGCTGCGTCATCCAACCCGGCCATCGAGTGGGCGGCGAGCCAGGGGCACTCGATCCTGATGGACCCGCATGCATCGCGTGCCGATCTGATACGGAAGCGCCGGCACTACGCGGCGAAGCTGATGGAGGCCGGGTACAGCGACGCGGGGCGTGTGATACCGATGTCGCGGTTGATCGCCGTCGATGAAACGGCAGAGAAGGCGCGTGCGGTGGCGCAGCGGGCGGCCGGATGGATGGTCGCGTCCTATGTTGGGCACACCGCCAATGTGCGGCAGGGGCCGCCGCGGGATTTCGGCGGCAAGGATCCGATCGATTTCTATCTGGACGACGTGATGATCCACGGCACCGCGGAGAGCGTGGCAGAGCAGATCGGATCGTTTGGGGAGGCGATCGGGATGAATTATCTGATGGCGGCGCCGCTCAGCGGCCGGTCGTTCCGGCTGTTGACCGACAAGGTGTTGCCGCGGATTGGGGGGTGAGTCGGACCGGGCGATCACCAGTGCAATCGCGCCGCCGATGTCCGTAGATTTCTCCCATCTGCCGCTGCGCGGTTATCTCGCAGTGCGTCTCGTGTCCGTATCGCCTGCTGCCCAGGCGGCCTGATGTGCTTGTATCGCGTCAGGGGACAACGTCGCGCCTGCTGACTTATGAGGCAATACCGAAACTATCCTCGCACCCGCCCCAACCGACGCGTAGCGCCCCCGCCGCCGCCATGTCACCCTCCGCACAATCCAATGGAGGAAGCCCCCCATGCGCATCGTCGCCCTGGAAGAACACTACACGGTCCCACGCATCGTCGCCGGCATCTCCCCCGACGCAATCGCCCGCCGCGGCTTTCCCGGCCCCGACTTCGTCTGGGCGCAGACCACCAAACGCAGCGAACTCGCCGACCTCGGCGACGCCCGCCTCGCCGATATGGACGCCAGCGGCATCACCACCCAGGTGCTGTCGGTCGCCGGCCCGGGCGCCGACCTCGTCCCCGGCCAGCCGGGCATCGACCTCGCCCGAGCCTACAACGACGCGCTGGCCGAGGCCTGCGCCCGCCACCCCGCCCGCTACCGCGGCTTCGCCCACCTGCCCCTGCTCTCCCCCGACGCCGCTGCCGACGAACTCCAACGCAGCGTCAAGCACCTCGGCTTCCACGGCGTACTGGTGAACGGCGCCACCGACGGCCGTTTCTTGGACGATCCAAGATTCGAACCCGTCCTGGCAAAAGCCGAAGAACTCGACCTGCCGATCTACCTCCACCCCGGCATCCCCACCGAACCCGTGCGCGCCGCCTACTACGACAACCTGCCGGGCAATTTCAGCTTCACCCTGGCGCTGTCCGCCTGGGGCTGGCACGCCGACACCGCGATCCACACGCTCCGCCTGGTGCTGTCAGGCGCGCTGGACCGCCATCCCGGGCTCAAGCTCGTCATCGGCCACATGGGCGAGGCGATTCCCTTCATGCTGGACCGCATCGACGAGACCACCGCCGCCACGGCGAAGACGCAGCTCCGGCGCTCGGTGCGGCAGACGATCCTCGACCAGGTGTGGATCACCACCAGCGGGTTCTTCACCATGGTCCCGTTCATGGCGGCGCTGATGACGTTTGGACCCGACCGCATCATGTTCTCGGTCGATTACCCGTTCGCGTCGAACGCCCGGGCCCGCCAGTTCCTGGACGCGCTGCCGGTCTCCCCGGCCGATCGCGCCAAGATCGCCCATGGCAACGCCGACCGCCTGCTGCGTTTGCCGACAGACCATCCGTGATACGCTGCGCGGGTTCAAACGGAGATCGAGAACATGACCGACGCCAAGCTGGCTCCCAACCTGCCGGGGTGGATGCAGGACCATGCGAACCGCTACCTGTCCAGCGGCGGCACCGAGGGGCATATGTACAAGATGGTCCAGCCGGGCCGCCCGGAGATCACGGTCCCGTCGTTGCTGCTGACGACGACCGGCCGCAAGTCAGGAGAAAAATACGTCTTCCCGCTGTTCTATGGGACCGACGGCAACAGCTATTTCGTGATCGCCTCGAAAGGCGGAGCGCCGCAGCACCCCGGCTGGTATCGTAACATCCTCGCCAATCCGGACGTCGAAGTTCAGGTCGGGACCGCGAAGATACAGGCCCGCGCGAGGACCGCGGCTGGCGAGGAGCGGGCGCGGTTGTGGGAGAAATCGCTGGAATTCTGGCCGCCCTACGCCGACTACCAACGCAAGACGGAGCGCGAGATCCCCGTGGTTGTGTTGGATCCCATCAGCTAGGCGGCCGAAGCTTCCGTCAGCGTCGCACCGCCTCTGGGCCGTGGCATGCGCGCGGCCAGGTCGGCGACTGCCGCGTTGATCCGGCAACGTGATGTGCGCTGGCGGGCGATGCGTCCTTGTTTCATCCAGGGCGAGTTGGCCGCCGCCGGCCCGTGGTCAACGCGCAACGACGCAGCCTCACGCGTCGGCAGCGCGCGCCACGCGGGTGGCGATCACCGCGGCGATCGCCACCGCGGCCGCGGCCAGCAAAGACGGTGCGGTGAAGCCGTGGGTGCGGTCGAGCAAGACTCCGGCGACGATCGGCCCGGCGATCTGGCCCAGGCCGAAGCCGGCGGTGATCAGTGCGAAGGAGCGGCGCTGCTGCTGCGGGCTTAGCATGCGCGCGGCGGCGAAGCCCAGCGCGGTGATGCCCATGAACGTGCCGCCGAGCAGGACCGCCGCGAGCAAGGCGGCGGCTGGCGTAGACCACAGGCCGCCGGCGGCGACGCCCACGGCTTCCAGCACGCACGCCAGAGCGTAGGCGCGCAGCGGGCCGGTGCGGGCGGCGATCCGGCCCCAGGCCGCGGTGGAAGGTGCGGCAGCCAGGCCCACCACCAGCCACACCACCGCTTCCAGCGCGCGGGCCTGCGGCGCTGCTCGCACCACCGCGACCAGGAAGGTCGCCGTTACCGCATAGCCGAAGCCGAACAGGCCGTGGCACAGCGTCAGGGCAGCCAAGCCGCGGGGCAGGGGGGCCGCGCGGGTTCCCGCCATCGGTTGGGACGCCGGTTCGTCTGCCGCATCCGGCACCAGCCACGCCGCCAGCGGCACGGCGAGCGCCGCCACCGCGCCGGATGCCAGCCATAGCGAGCGCCAGTCCGCACCCACTCCGTGCAGCACGTCGACCAGCACGGACGACGCGGCGATGCCCACGCCCACGCCGGCGAAATGCAGCGCGGCGCGCCCCGGCCGGTGCAGCAGGGCAAGCTGATCCAGCACCAGAGCCGAGCCGAGCACCAGCACGAACGCGCTCGCCACCCCGCCGACGAAGCGCAGCAGCAGGAACGCCGGCATGGCATCGGGCAGCGCCATCGCCGCGGTGGTCGCGGCACTGGCGGCGAGGCCGCCAAGGAACCAGGTCCGGCGTCCTCCCGGCAGATGCGGCAACGCCGCGAGCATCGCGCCCGCCAGGTAACCAAGGAAGTTGGCCGAGGCGATCAGGCCAGCCGCGGACTTGGTCAGGCCGAGTGCCGCCGCCATGTCGGGCAGGATCGGCGTGTAGACGAACCGCCCGATCCCCATGCCCGCGGCGAGCGCCAGCATGCCGCCAAGCGCGACGCTGGCGCCGGTCGCCTGAGCGGACATACGCAGGCTGCCAGGTGTGGCACTCATCACCGTCTCCTGTTCCCATCCGGGGCACGGTGGGCAGCGGCCACCGACGACGTTCCGTCACCAGTCCGGCTGTTGGCGCTCATGCGTTCTGCTCCCTGGCTGACTCGTCGCAACGTGGTGCACCGCGGACATCCGGCAAAGCGGTTAATTGTGATGGGCGGCATCTGCCGGGGCGATGGCCAATGCTTGACGGAGGGGCCGAGGCGAGGTTGGCACATCCTCGGTTCGGGTTATCAGCGGCAGGCACCTCCGCAGGAGCTTGCGGCATGCGGTGCTGCGTACGATGATCCGGATCGCTGACGATCGACCGTTCACAACCTCCGGCAATTCCGTATGAGCGCGCAACACCTCAAACGTCTCGCGACGTTGCTACTGCCGGTTGGTCGGTTGCTTAGGACTGGGCCGGGAACGCCGAAGGCGGCGAATCATTGGCGACGCGCCGTCGTTTATGTCGCGTGGGGCAGATCACACATCGAGGAAGCCGCCAAAAGCGCGACAACGGCAGGTATCGTTGGCGTCGATCGGCTACTGATTACCAATGCCGAATCGCGTGGGTTCCTTGATCCGGCGGCGCCATTCGAGCGCGTTATCGAGCATGCATTTGCGCTGCCGGGGCTTTTGGCGAAAACCGAGATGTTCGAGGTTCTGCCTCCCGAATACAATTCGTTTGTGTTCCTTGATACTGATACTCATATCCTCCTGGATATCAGTCAGGGGTTCGAGAAGGCCGAGACTTACGGTATTGCCGCTGCCCAGGCGGCCGCCTACAGCCTCGAGCATTTCTGGGGCTTTGAGAAGGTGCTTGATAACATAGGGTTCAACTCAAGGGACATACTGCAATACAATACCGGGGTCGTGTTCTTCACGCGTGCCCCACAAGCGTGGCGGGTCCTGGAGAAGTGGCGCGAGCTTTGCGGCACTGCGATGGATGGTGCTGCTGTTTGGGCGGACCAACCGTATCTCACACTTGCGATGGAACTGCTTGGATTCAATCCTTACACGCTGTCCATAGCGTACAACTACAGGAACTTTGGCGAACAGGTAAGCGGTCGAATTAGGATTTGGCACTCGCACACGCCGGCGCCCGCGGACGTGAATGAGTTTGACAAGGCGTGGCCACCCCGCCGATTTCTTCATGGCCGAAGATTGGAGGACTCGTAATGCCGGGTGCGGGAACGGCTGCCTATTCGGCTGCCACCCGTAGGCCGGACACGGGTCGCAGCATAGCCAGGAACGCGGCGAGCGCGCTGGACAGGTAGGCGTCCTGCCGGCGGATGAACACGGTTTCGACCTGCGCATCGGCTGGTGGCAACGCGTGCACGGCGACGCGCCCTTCCTGCCAGACCGGACCGATCAGGGCGCGCGGCAACAGCGTGACGCCGAGATTGGCTGCCACGCAGCCGAACAGCGCCTCCACCGTGCCGAACTCCAGCACGCGTGGGGCGGCAATGCCCCGCCTGGCCAGCAGTTCTTCCAGTCGCTGGCGATAGGAACAGCCGGCGCGCAGCACCACGATGCGCACGTCGCCTCGCTCGGTCAGTGCGTCCAGCGAGGCGATCGCAGGCGCGGTGAGCAGGGCCAACTCCTCGGTGAAGACGGACGTGGTGTGCAGGTCGGGATGGGCGAGAGGGCCGCACACGAAGGCGCCCTCCAGCCGGTGGTCCAGCACCTGTTCGATCAGTTCGCAGGTGGTGCCGGTGCGCAGCGTCAGGTCCACGTCGGGATAGGCGGCGACATAGGCAGCCAGGGGACGCGACAGGCGCAGCGCGGTGCTGGTCTCCAGCGCGCCGATGACCAGCGGCCCCTGCGGCGAGCCGTCGTCCAGTGCGGCGCGGCGCGCATCCTCCAGCAGCCGCGCCACACGCTGGGCGTAGGGCAGCAGGCGGTGACCGGCCGAGGTCAGCGCGACGCCGCGCGCATGGCGGCGGAACAGCTTGGTGCCGAGAGTTTCCTCGAGCTGGCGGACGCGGGCGGTGACGTTGGACTGCACCGTGTGCAGCGCCTCAGCGGCGCGGCCCATGCCGCCGAGCCGTGCCACCGCTTCGAAGATCCGCAGGTCTGCCGAGTCCATGGCGTGCACAATGCCAGAACGGGCGGGCGGTGGGGAGGGCGCAGACCATCCGCTGTCTTCGGATGTACGTCCCCCCCGACCCTTGCCCACAAGGCGAGGGGAGGATGGTTGGCTGCCTGGCGTTACGCCGCCGCGGGCAACGCCATTTCCGGCCGCTTGCGTCGCCCGCTCATCGCTTGCTCGTACGCATGCCCGGCGCGGAACAACGTCGCCTCGGCGAACGGCTTGCCGATGAGCTGCATCGCCACCGGCAGGCCACCTTCGCCGAAGCCGCTGCACACGCTGATTGCCGGCGAGCCCGTCAGGTTGAACGGGATGGTGAACGACGGCCGCTCCAGCATCGCCCATTTCGGTACCGCGTCGATCGGCGGCGCCTCCGCCGGCTGCACGGCGGACACCAGGATGTCGAGCTTCGACATGGCCTGCTTCAGCTCCAGGCACAGCACGCGGCGGCGGCGCAGCGCCTGCACATAGTCGCCGGCCCGGATCAAACCACCGAGCGCCAGCCGGTCGCGCAGCAACTCGCCATAGTCGTTGAACCGCGTCTTCAGCCACGGCTCGTGCACCGCATAGGCCTCGCTGGTCAGGATAATCCAGCCGCAGGCATTCCATTCCTCCAGCGGCGACAGCGTGACCTCGGTGATGTCGGCGCCCAGATGTTCGAACACATCCATCGCATGTGCGATGTGCAGCCGCGTGGTGTCGCTGACCGGATGGTCCTGCTCGAAGAAATGCCGCACCACGCCGATGCGCAGCCCTTTGACGCCGCGGTCGAGGTCCTCGGTGAAGTCCGCCACCGGCCGATCGGCACTGGCAGGATCGGCGGAGTCGTAACCGGCCATCGCCTGCAACAGCAGCGCGCAATCCTCTACGGTCCAGGCCAGCGGGCCGGTATGGTCCATGGTGAAGGACAGCGGCAGCACGCCGGCACGGCTGCACAGCCCGTAGGTGGGCTTGATGCCGGCCAGCCCGCACAACGCCGCCGGGCCACGGATCGAACCGCCGGTATCCGATCCGGTGCCACCGAGGATCATGCCGGAGGCGACCGCCGCTCCGGTACCGGACGACGAACCCGCCGTGAAGTGCGCCGGGTTCCACGGATTGCGCGCCGGCGGCCAGGGCAGATCGAAACTCGGCCCGCCCATGGCGAATTCGTGCGTCGCCAACTTGCCGAGCATGACCGTGCCGGCGTCGGCCCATTTGCGCACGACGGTCGAGTCGCGCTCCGGCACGTTGTTCAGCAGCAGTTTCGAATGCGCGGTCGTGCGGATGCCGGCGGTGTTGTAGATGTCCTTGTGCGCGATCGGGATGCCGTCCAGCTTGCCGCGCGACAGGCCGGCCATGATGCGGGCTTCCGCCGCCCGCGCGTCCGCCATGGCGCGGTCCTGCGTCACCAGCAGGAAGGCGTTCAGCATCGGATCGAGCTGCTTGATCCGGTCGAGGCAGGCTTGCGTCAACTCGACCGGCGAGAGCTGTTTGCTGGCGATCTGACGCGACGCTTCGGCGATGGTGAAGAAGTCCGCCATTACCGCACCTCCGGAATGAAGATCAGCGAAGGCTCCGCCTCGCGCGGCATCGGTTGGGTGACATGCAGCACCATCGCCTCCACCAGCGCATAGGGTTCGTACAGCGCCCGCTTCTGCTCCGCGCTGAGCGGCAGCCCGGTCTGGGTGATGAGGACTTCGAATGCTGCTTCGCTGATGGCCGGTTTCATGCATTCACTTCCTGCGGTTGGGTCTTGGCGACAGCGCTGGCGCGCAGGCAGCGCACCATGCCGCCGGTCGGTGTCGTCGTGACGGGCACATCATCCTGCACGCACGCGTCGGTCGCGTAGCGGCAGCGCGGCGCGAAGGCGCAGCCGGGCGGCAGCGACACCAGGCTGGGCGGCGAGCCGGGGATCGCTTCCAGCTTCGAGCCGCGCAAGCCGCCATGCACCGTCGAGGCGAGCAATCCCTTCGTGTAGGGGTGTTGCGGTGCGCGGATGATCTCCCGCGCGGTGCCGGTTTCCACGAAGCGTCCGGCATACATCACCGCGATGCGGTCGGAGATTTCCGCCGCCGCGCCGACATCGTGCGTTACGAACACGATCGCCATGCCGAGTTCCTGCTGCAACTGGCGCAGCAGGAGAAGAATCTGGATCTGCACGGTAACGTCCAGCGCGGTGGTCGGCTCGTCGGCCAGCAGCACCGAGGGCGAACACGCCAGCGCCAATGCGATCATCGCGCGCTGCCGCATGCCGCCGGACATCTCGTGCGGATAGTTCTCCAGCCGTCGCGCGGCGGAGGGAATCTTCACCCGCTCCAGCAATTCCAGTGCGCGGGCGCGGGCGGTGCGGCGATCGACGGCTTCGTGCTGCACGATCGTCTCGGCGATCTGTCGGCCGATCGTATAGACCGGATCGAGCGCGCTCATCGGCTCCTGGAAGATCATCGAGATTTCGCCGCCGCGCAGCTTCGCGAAAGCCGCCGGCGGCAGCGAGAGGATTTCTGCCCCGTTCAGCCGCACCTCGCCCGCCGTCTCGGTATAGTCGGGCAGCAGGCGCAGCAGTGCCTTCAGGCTGACGCTCTTGCCGGAGCCCGATTCGCCGAGGATGGTCAGCGTCTCGCCGCGCGCCAGGCTGAAGGACACGCCGTTCACCGCCCGCACCTCGCTGCCGCGGCGGCGGAAGCGCACGGCGAGGTTCTGGACGTCCAACACGGGCTGCTGTTGTAGCATACTGCCGTCAGGCATGGCCGATCCCCGCTGCAACTTGCGCTTCCGGCAGATGACAGGCGACGAGATGCGCGGGCCCGTCGGTCGGCGGCGCGCCGAAGGGTGCCGACAGGTCCGGCGTGGCGTCCGCGCAGACCGCCTGGGCGAAGGCGCAGCGCGTCCGGAAGCGGCAGCCGGACGGCGGATTGATCGGGTTCGGCGGATCGCCGGTCAGCGGCATCTCGGTGGTGCGGCGGTCAGGATCGAGCGTCGGCTTCGATGCGAACAGCGCTCGGGTATAAGGGTGGCGCGGGGAGCGGTAGATCTGTTCGACCGGACCGGTTTCCACCACGCGGCCGAGATACATCACCAGGACGCGGTCGGCGACATACTCGACGACGTTCAGGTCGTGGCTGATGAACAGGTAGGTCAGGTTGAACTGCTGTTTGAGATCGGCGAGCAGGTTCAGCACCTGCGCCTCGACCGATTTGTCGAGCGCGGAGACGGCTTCGTCGAGGATGACCAGCCGCGGTTCCAGCGCCAGCGCGCGGGCGATGTTGGCGCGCTGCCGCTGGCCGCCGGAAAGCTCGTGCGGGTAACGACGCGCGTAGGTACGCGGGTTCAGACCGACCTGTTCCAGCAGGTGTTCCGCTCGCTCGCTGGCTTGGTTGCGCGGGATGCCATGCATGCGCGGGGCGTAGGAAATGCTGTCCACCATGGTCATGCGCGGATTGAGCGACGAGTAGCTATCCTGGAACACCATCTGCATCTGCCGGCGCATCGCGTTCACGCTGATGCCGGACCGGCTGCCGACCATGTCGCCGTCGAACACCGTGGCGCCGGCGTCCGGCTCGATGAGGCGCATGAGCAAGCGTGCCGTGGTGGATTTGCCGCAGCCGGATTCACCGACAATGCCGAGCGTTTCACCCTTGCGGATGGCGAAGGAGACGTCGTCCACGGCTTGCACGGTGGCGACCTTGCGATTGAGCAGACCGCCGCGGACCGGGAAGTGCTTGCGGAGGTTTTCCACGAGGAGCAGCGGTTGGGCAGGGCCGCCGCGGTCGCGCGGATCCCGTCCGTAAACCTCTCCCGCTGCGCGGGAGAGGTCGCCGCGCAG
>JBEKNT010000051.1:0-23391 GCA_049522565.1 Acetobacteraceae bacterium | reverse complement strand
CAACACCTAATTCATTGTTATATAGGGATAGCATGAATAGTCTCTGCAGGATGTGTAAAAAAGTCAAACACATGAGACAATGATTCCGCACGTCAAGGTCGCCGTCAGGGGGAATCTGGGAGCGACGACGAACCATACCCGCGCGTGGAGCAGTCAGGTGGTGGCAAATTCCTCATATACGACTATCCCGTGTAGTCATTAGCCGCCATAATGTGTAAAATTCTCGGACAGATGATCGTCGGCCGCGACTTTCCCGGTGTTCTGGGATGCTCGAGGCTGGTTCCCTTGGGCGCGATCGGAGCAATGAGGCGCCGCGAGCATGCCCACTGTCGCTGTGCCCGGCATCGTGCCTATCTCTCTGCCGATGGAACCGCTCGCGCTCTACATCCATTGGCCGTTTTGCCTGGCCAAATGCCCCTACTGCGACTTCAACTCGCATGTGCGGGACCGCATCCCGCAGGCTCGGTTCCGCACGGCGCTGCGCAGCGAACTGGCGTGGGAGGCGGGTCGGCTGGGCCGCCGGCGGCTCGGCTCGATCTTCTTCGGCGGCGGCACGCCGAGCCTGATGCAGCCCGAAACCGTCGCGGCGCTGATCGATGACGCGCGCTCCCGGTTCGATGCCGAGCCCGATCTGGAGATCACCCTGGAGGCCAATCCCACCAGCGTCGAGGCGGGGCGCCTTGCCGGGTTCCGGCAGGCCGGGGTGAACCGGCTGTCGCTCGGCGTGCAAAGCCTCGATCCGGACGCGCTGCGCATGCTGGGGCGGCAGCATTCGGTGGACCAGGCGCGCGCGGCGCTGGAGACGGCGCGGGCGATCTTCCCTCGGCTGTCCTTCGACCTGATCTACGCGCGTCCCGGTCAGGAGCTTGCCGCCTGGCGGTCCGAACTGCGCGCGGCGCTGGCGCTGGCGGCCGACCATCTGTCGCTCTACCAGCTCACCATCGAGGCGGGGACTGCCTTCGCCACCAGGCACGCACGCGGCGAGATCGTGTTGCCGGACGGCGACGCGGCGGCTGCGCTGTATGAGGCCACCGCTGACGCGGCCGCGTGCTTCGGGCTGCTGCCCTACGAGGTCTCCAACTACGCGCGGCCGGGGGCGGAGAGCCGGCACAACCTGACCTATTGGCGCTACGCCGATTACGTCGGCATCGGCCCGGGTGCGCATGGCCGGGTGACGCTCGGGGGCAATCTCATGGCGGAGCGTCGCCATCGGGCGCCGGAGGTCTGGGCAGCGCAGGTCGAGCGAGGCGGGCACGGGAGGGTGGAGCAATTCGCGCTGGGAGCGGAAGACAAGGCGCGCGAGATGCTGCTGATGGGGTTGCGACTGACCGAGGGCGTCGATCCGACGCGCTTCGCCACGCGGACCGGGGTGGCATTGGAGGACGCGGTCGATCCCGAAGTGCTGGATCGGGCGGTGGCGGAATCATACCTGCAATGGCAGGCGGGGAAGCTGGTCGCGCTGCCGGCCGGTCGCCTGCGGCTCGACGCCTTGCTGGCGGCTCTGGTGCGCTAGCGGCGAGCGTGCGCTGCTTGACGCCCGGCTACCAGGCCGGCATAACCCGCGCCTTCCGATCGGAACCGAGGTTTTCTTATGTCTCGCCACTGTCAGATCACGGGCAAGGGCGTGCTGAGCGGTAACAACGTCAGCCACGCCAACAACAAGACCCGCCGCCGCTTCCTGCCGAATTTGCAGGATACCTCGCTGTTGTCCGACGCCCTGGGCAGCGCGGTACGCATGCGTCTGTCCACTCGGGCGATCCGCACGGTCGAGCACAATGGCGGGATCGACGCGTTTCTGCTCGCCACGCCCAATGGCAAGCTGCCGGCCGACGCGCTGACTCTGAAGCGGCGCATTCAGCGCGCCCGCGCACGCAAGGAAGCAGCGACAGCCTGATGCGGTGTGACCTCTCCGCGCTGCGCGCGGGAGAGGTCTGGGGCGAAGCGCTTGGTGAGGGTGGCCGGCTCGCCCCACAGCGGAAATCCCTTGCCGACCCGATCACCCTGATCCTTGGTGCTCTCGCGCCTCGACCTCTCCGGTTGCGCGGGAGAGGTTTGCGGACAGCCTTAACCAGTTGTTTCCCAGCTTGGCCGCAAACTGGGCCATATGGGCTTCACTGCCACCCTTCTGTTCGGCGTCGGTGCCGTCGCCGTGGGTTTCCTGCTCGCCTGGTTGCGGGGCCGCAGCCTGGGGCGTGCAGCGGCACGGGACCGCGACCGCGCGCTCGCCGCCGAAGCAGCGGCCAACCGCCTCACCCGGGTTTGGGCCGCTGACCTGCGGGGTGCCACGATGACCTTGCAGGGCCACGCGGAAGTCTGCGCTTTGCGGTGTGCCGAGGCGCCGGTCCAGGCCGGACTCGTGGCCGCCCTGCGCGAGTTGGTGACGCTGACCGACGACCTGCAGGACCAGATTGCCCCCAACGCCGCCTCGCACGGGCTGTGCCCGGAACCAGTGCCGCTGGAGCCCGCGGTGCGGGACGCGATCGCGGCGGTTGCCACCGCCCTCGCCCCGGCCCAGCGCCGATGGCGCCTAGCCCCGGGGCTGGCGGGTTACACACTGGACGCCGACCGGCGGGCGTTGTCGCAGGTCCTGCAACGCGTGCTGGGCAATGCGGCCCGGCACTCGCGGGCGGGGGACTGGATCGAGATCGGGCTGGAATCCGGGGCCGACGGCCTCGCGCTGGTGGTTGAGGACGAGGGCACCGGGCTATGCGCACCGGATCGGCTCGCGCCGCCCGGGCAGCCGGAGAGCCGCGGTCTTGGATTGGGGCTCGCGTTGGCGCGGCGGCTGATGGAGGCGCATGGCGGCTCCCTGGCGATGCAAGCCGTGGCACGCGTCGGCACCCGCGTGGTCCTGCGGTTTCCCGCCGACCGCGTGGTGGCAGCCGTTGCGGCGGGCTGATGAATGGGGTGATGCCGGAAGATTTCGCCGGGGCCGTTTGCTGCTTGCTGCTCGTGGCGACAGGGCACGATTGCAAGGCATCGTCCGTCAGCGGACCGGATCCCGGGCTTTCGGCACGCGTTCTGCCTGCCCCGCACACGGCAACGACCGCCTGGATGCAACCATCCCGCGGGCACCATTGGCAGCGCCATCGCCATCCGCTTTTGCGAGGAATTGGGGGGCTTCTGTTGCCCGGTGCCCCCCGAACCGCGCTTATCGCTTACGCAGCGACAGCGAGCGCCTCATTGTCATTGGCACTTGTAGAACGGCCCGATGACGGCGGAACCATGCCGAGCGAAAAATCCGTCTTTACCACGCGTGTCGAGCCTGTGTCGCCCCCGCAACGTCCCGCCGGACCTTCCCGGAAGACTGGTGGAGGCGCCGGGCACTGCCCCCGGGTCCACTACGCTTATTCCACGAACCGTTTATCGCCATAGCCGGCGAACCGACGGGTTTCATATAGGGGGTCGGACAGCCTGTGGAAAGGGCCTGGCTTGGCCGGTCAGTGGTATTGCTCCAGATCGACCCGGACGGCGTCTTCGCCCTCCCACTCGAAGGTGAGGCACCAGGGACCGTTGATGTGAACGGTGTAGCGGGTTGGCTTGCTCTGGAGCCGGTGGAAGTTGAACCCCGCGGCGTTCATGTCCTCCGGCTTGGTGGCGGCGTCCAGGCGTGCGAGCCTGATCTTGAGGCGCTTAACCAGATCCGGCCGAATCCTCATGGTATCGCCACTGTGCCACAGGGCGGCCAGTGCTCGGCTGCGGTATGAACGAAGCATCCCTCCACTGTAAGGTCTGGGTTTTCATAGTGTCAAGCATCGCTTGACAGACGGCCAGTCGTGCCGTTAAGTGGGGTCTAATAAGACCTGCACCGACCGTCGGTCGCTTGAGCACACGAGTAGGAACATGGCCGAATATCGCGTTAAAGGACCGCCAGCCTGGCGACCCAGTCACCCCGGAGAGTTGCTCCGCGAGGACATATTTCCGGCGCTGCGGTTGACGGTGACGGCCGCCGCCAAGAAATTGGGCGTCTCCCGGCAAACGCTGCACGCCATCCTGGCCGAGCGTTCAGCCGTTACGCCCGAGATGGCGGTGCGCCTGGGCAAGTTGTGCGGTGATGGCCCGGACATCTGGCTGAGGATGCAGATGGCGCACGATCTGTGGCAGGCTAGGCGCGACCTCGCCGAGACGGTGAAGCAGATCCCGACCCTGCACGCCGTCTGACACCGCCCGCGCCTGGGAGTTCCGCATGAACCTGACCGACCAGCAGACGGCGGAAATCGCCGCCGCGCGTGCCGCCAGCGCCACCACGCTCCGCCCCACCGTGCCGGCGCTGGAAACCCTGCTCTACCAGCCGATGCCGGTGCTGGATCACGGCTTCGTCCGGGTGATCGACTACATGGGCGACGACGCGGCCATCGTGCAGGCGGCGCGCGTCTCCTACGGCCGCGGCACGCGGCGCGTGTCAGAGGATGCCGGGCTGATCCGCTACCTGATGCGCCACCGCCACTCCACGCCGTTCGAGATGTGCGAGATCAAGTACCACGTGAAGCTGCCGATCTTCGTGGCGCGGCAATGGATCCGTCACCGCACCGCCAACGTGAACGAGTATTCCGCGCGCTACTCCATCCTGGACCGCGAGTTCTACCTCCCTGCCCCGGAGCATCTGGCGGCGCAATCCGTGGTCAACCGCCAGGGCCGTGGCGACGTGCTGACCGGCGACGAGGCGGCGCAGGTGCTGGATCTGCTGCGGACGGATGCGGCGCGCTGCTACGACCACTACGCCGGCATGCTGAATGAGGACGCGACGGGCGCGCCGCTCGATCCGGGCCGGCAGGGGCTGGCGCGCGAGTTGGCGCGAATGAACCTGACGCTGAACACCTACACCCAGTGGTACTGGAAGATCGACCTGCACAACCTGTTTCACTTCCTGTCGCTGCGCGCCGATGCGCACGCGCAATACGAGATCCGCGTGTATGCCGACGCGATGTTGGAATCGGTGCAGGCCTGGGTGCCGCTCGCCTGCCAGGCGTTCCGCGACTACCGGCTGGGCGCGGTGACCCTGTCGGCGCAGATGCTGGCGGTGGTGCGGAGGATGCTTTCCGGCGAGGCGGTGGTGCAGGCGGACAGCCGGCTGAACCGGCGCGAGTGGGCCGAGCTGATGGCGGCGCTGGGGCGGGATTGACGGGCATACGTGGATCGCGTATAGGAACGTAACCGAACCGGCGCGGGGCTTGCCGGGCAAATCCACGCCTACTCGATGGAACTGCCCACGGCCGCTATCGCCCCGCCGCCGAGCGCGTTGCGTATCCTCGACTTCGAAATCGAACGCGGCGATGTCGCGTCCGTTCGGTTGGCGACGGGTACGGTCGAGATTGAAGCCATGTTCTACGCGCACCTGACCGGGCGTGTCGCTATATTCAGCCGGTTGGATATCCAAGGCGCGGGACCGAACACCCTCGGTTGGGTGACGTTACGTGAACTGGCTCAGTCGGTGATGGAGTTGCTGGATGTCGACGAACTCCGAATTGAGGGCACGGCTCGCACGTCTGGGGCCGGTCCGGGACGCCGACCCACCCCCCTCGTTTTCCGGCGAGTTGGTGCCGTTGGTACTGCGGCTGGTTGGTCCGCTCGATAAGCCGATCTCAGTCGCCAAGCGGCTGCGCGCGGCCGGGCTGACGTTGCGCGCCGCGCATGCGGTCATCAATCGGCTGGCCGAGACGCGGCTGGCGGTGTGTCGGATCGCCGAGGGCGCGAACATCCCCGTGCTCGCCGCTGACCTGTTGGCCATGAACGTGCACACCTATCGTCGTCGCCAACCCGATCCGGGGCTGATCGCGGAGGTGCGCGCGCGCCACGGACTGTCGCAGCGCGAATTTGCCGAGGTGCTCGGCATCGACGTGGATACGCTGCAGAACTGGGAGCAGGGACGCAACCGGCCGGACGCCGCGGCGCTCAACCTGGTAATGGCCTTCGACAAGGCGCCCGAGCTTATCGAACAGACGGCGTTCGAGCCGGTCGCTTGATCGCCCGGCGTAAGGACCGGCCTTCCGGTCTGCGGCCTGGTCGGCGTCTCGGAACCTATGAGGCGACCGCGGGGCTGACAGCGCCCCGGTTTGACGCCATGTTATCCGCATGAGCGACATGGACTTCGACAGCGCGCTGATCGCCGCGTTCTTCCGGCTGGCAGCAGAACAAGGCTGGGGCAGGACCAATGTGGCCGAGGCGGCGCGGGCGGCGGCGCTCCCGCTGGGCGAGGCGCGCGTGCGGTTCCCTGGCCGCGCCGCGGTATTGCGGCACTTTGGCCGGATGGCGGATCAGGCCGCGCTCGCCGAGACCCCGACCGAGGGGACCATCCGCGACAAGCTGTTCGACCTGCTGATGCGCCGGATCGATGCGTTGCAGGCGCACCGCGCGGGCGTCATCGCGCTGCTGCGCGCCCTGCCGTCCGAACCGCCCACGGCGCTGCTGCTGGCCTGCGCGACGCAGCGCAGCATGCGCTGGATGTTGCAGGCCGCCGGCGTCTCCACCGCCGGATTGCGCGGCGAGCTTCGGGTGCGCGGCCTGGCCGGAGTCTGGGTGTGGACTCTGCGGGCGTGGGAGCGGGACGAGAGCGCCGACCTGTCCGGCACGATGGCAGCGCTCGACGCGGCCCTGCGCCGTGCCGGCCGGGTGGCGGCCTGGCTGGGCGGCGGCACGCCGGGGGCGCGTCCCGCCGAGGAGGCGGACGCCTCGGCCGTCGAGCCCGACGCCGCGCCGACCGGCCCCGTTGCCGAACCGCCGCCCGCCTGAACATCGCCGCCGGCACTGTTATCGCTTGATCCTGAAGCGCGCGCATTCGGGGCGCGCTGGCGGCGGCGCGCAACCCGGCGTAGGATCGCCGCCGAAGCCCCCCAGGCGAGCAAAGGAGCCGAACCATGGCCAGCGGTCCACAATCCAAATCGGGCGGAACGAAAGCCTCGCCCGGCGCCGGGTTCTCCGGGGATTTCACCAAGCTGTTCAGCGAGCTGAAGCTGCCGGCGATGCCGGACATGGAAGCGTTCATCGCGGCCAACCGGAGGAACATCGAGACCTTCACCGCCGCCAACCGCGTCGCCATGGATGGCGCGCAGGCGATCGCGCGGCGCAATATGGAGATCATGCAGCAAAGCATGGCCGAGCTGACCGAAGGCATGAAGGCGCTGGCCAGCGTCGAGGGGCCGCAGGCGAAGGCGGCCAAGCAGGCCGAGATGCTGAAGCATGCCTATGAGCGCGCCGTCGCCAACATGCAGGAGATGCGCGACCTCATCCAGCAATCCAACGCCGAGGCGCTGGCGCTGATCAACCAGCGGTTCGTCGAAGCGATGGACGAGGTGAAGGCGCTGGCGGAGAAGCAGTAGGTCAGCGGCCAGTGGTTCGCTGATCGGACGCGGCGCGGTCGGTCCCCGGCGGCACCCGCATGCCGGTGATGCAGTAGCAATCGCGTGAGACCTGACGATCGATGGCGTCGCCGGCTCCGCGACGTTCACGATCGAGGGCACGCCTGATGCGATTGGCCCCGCGGGTCGCCTGTGCGTCCCGCGCGGGCAATAGGGGCAAAAGCCCGGGCACGGGTGGGTCCGCGGGTGGTCTCCCTTGCGATTCGGGCTGTAGCAATACAGCACCGTAGGCGCCGCCGTGCGCGCAAACGGCCGGTCGTCGCGCGCCTAGCACCGCAACCGCCCGGTCTTGGTCTTGCCGCGACCGGGGGTCGAGCACCGGCACCGCGGTGTCATCGGCGTGCACGCGCTCCGCCGCCAATGACGTGCGCACCGACCGCCTCGACCAATGGACGGACCAGCGCCGCCGTATGTTCCGCTTCGCGTTGCGGCAACCGGCCGCGTAACGCAATCGCCTCGCGCGGGGTATTGCGGGGCCGAGCCGCGAAGCGGATCGACGCGGTATCAACATGTGCGAGTCTTCCAATACCGATTCGCGTCGCTCCAAATACTTTCTTGCTGGCGGCACATATTTTCGGCCCGTCATCGCCAGACACCAGGCGTGCGCCAATCAATCCCTTCCAACAGCATCGACAGTTGCGCGGCTGTCAGCGACGTTGCTGGAGCGCCACAGGCCGGGCACTTCACGAGCTACCAACCCCAACGAGTTAGCCACATGCCGCGCCGATGCCGTTGCGTTGAAAAACTGCGTAAGGTACACTGCGCATATGTTTTGCTGCGCGACATTATCGGGCTGTGTCGTTGAGTCCGGGCTACGACGGAAGCCGGTACACGAAGGTCAAATGGCCCGAAACAAGAAGTTAGCCAAGACCGGGACGTCGAGGCATTCTGCGAATTTGTGGTTCATGCCGAAAAATGAGGCACCGCACCACGCCGCATTGCCGACAGATTCCCATCGCGAATTGGACCTCCGGCCCGGATATGCCCCTCCAGGTCTGGCGTCTACGGGTCCGGCCGAGCCGGACCCCGCGTGTGGATTTGGCTCACGCAATTTGGGGCGCACGAGCGCTGAGCTCCAATATAAGGGATACGCATGAATCAGCCACCACCGATCGAGCGCGTTGTCCGCGGCGCCGCCTCTCGTCTCGCGCTGCCGGCGCAGGATGAGGACATCGCCTCGCTGCGCCGCAGTATCGTTGCGAAGCTGACCTACGCTGTCGGCCGCGACCCGATCGTCGCCTCCGAACGCGACTGGTTCGTCGCCACTGCACTTGCCGTGCGTGACCGCATCGTCGAGCGTTGGGTCCCTGCCACTCGAGCAGCCTACACGCAAGGCCGCAAACGCGTTTACTATTTGTCGCTGGAGTTTCTGATCGGGCGCCTGCTCTATGATTCTCTGAACAACCTCGGCCTGGTGGAGCAAGTGCGCACCGCGCTGGCCGAGCTGGACGTCGATTTCGATCGTTTGCGCGAGCTGGAGCCGGACGCAGCCCTCGGCAACGGCGGGCTCGGCCGTCTCGCGGCTTGCTATATGGACAGCATGGCGGCGCTGTCGATCCCCGCCCACGGCTACGGGATCCGCTACGACCACGGCATGTTCCGCCAGGTCATTCGCGACGGCCGGCAGCAGGAATATCCCGAAAACTGGCTCTCTTTCGGCAATCCCTGGGAATTCGCCCGGCCCGATCTCAGCCACCTGATTGGCTTCGGCGGCGCGGTTGAGCTTACCACCGCCGGGGATGGCACGCCCAAAGCGGCCTGGCATCCGTCGGAAACGGTGGTCGCCGTGGCCTACGACATGCCGGTGCTTGGCTGGCGTGGCCAGTTCGTAAACACGCTACGCCTGTGGTCGGCGCGTGCCCCTGACCCGCTGATGCTGGATGCGTTCAACCGTGGCGACCACGTCGGGGCCCTGGCGGCCGGCGCGCGCGCCAATGCGATCTCGCAGATCCTCTATCCCAGTGACGAGACGCCTGCCGGCCAAGAACTGAGGCTACGTCAGGAGTATTTCTTTTCCTCCGCCTCACTGCAAAACCTGGTGTTCCGCCACATTCGACAATACAAGGACGTGCGTACGCTATCGCAATGCTGCGCGATTCAGCTCAATGACACGCATCCCGCCATCGCCGTGCCGGAGCTGATGCGTCTGCTGGTGGATGTGCACGAGGTCGGCTGGGACGAGGCTTGGCGCATTACCTGCGAGACCTTCTGCTACACTAACCACACGCTGCTGCCGGAAGCGCTGGAAAGCTGGCCGGTTCCGCTGATGGAGCGGCTGCTGCCGCGGCACATGCAGATCATCTACCAAATCAACGCTCTGCACCTGGACAGGCTGGTCGCTGAGGTCAAGCCGGGTGCGCCGCCGCTCGATGCTGTTTCGCTGATCGACGAACAGGCCGGACGGCGTGTGCGCATGGGCCACCTGGCGTTTCTCGGCTCACGCCGGGTGAACGGCGTCTCCGGCCTGCACACCGAGTTGATGCGGCAGACCGTGTTTCGCCCACTGCACCAACTCTACCCTGATCGCATTGTCAACGTCACCAACGGCATCAGCTTCCGCCGCTGGCTGTTCGACGCCAATCCACCGCTTACCGAACTCCTGCTCGAGGTCGTGGGCCCGGGAATGCTTGATGATGCGACGCTGCTGGAGAAGCTGGTGCCGCTCGCCGATGATGCCGCATTGCACGACCGCCTGCGCGCTGTCCGCCGCACGGCCAAGCAGACCCTCGCAGCGCTGGTAGCCGAGCGCCTGAACATCGCACTCGATCCCGACGCGCTGTTCGACGTGCACGTCAAGCGCATCCACGAGTACAAACGCCAGTTGCTGAACATCCTGCAGACTGTGGCGCTGTATGACGCAATGCGGGCGCAGCCCACGCGCGAGTGGGTGCCGCGGGTGAAGATCTTCGCCGGCAAGGCCGCGGCGAGCTATCGCAACGCCAAACTGATCATCAAGCTAATTAATGACGTGGCGCGCGTGGTGAACGATGACCCGACGCTGCGGGGCCGGCTGAAGGTGGTGTTTCTGCCAGACTACAACGTGAGCCTGGCAGAAACGATTATTCCGGCCGCAGATTTGTCAGAGCAGATTTCGACCGCTGGAATGGAGGCGTCGGGCACGGGGAATATGAAGTTGGCGCTGAATGGGGCGCTTACTATCGGCACGCTGGATGGTGCCAATGTGGAGCTGCGTGACTGTATTGGTGGCGAGAACATGTTCCTGTTTGGCCTCACCGCCGCCGAGGTTGAGGAGCGCCGTCGCATCGGTCTGCCGGCACACGAGACAATCGCCGCCAGCACCAGCCTGCAGGAGGTGCTGGACGCAGTCGGCGCCGGGGTGTTCTCGCACGATGAGCCGCAGCGCTTTGCGCCGTTGATTGATGGCCTGACCAATGGCGACTGGTTCATGGTGGCAGCGGATTTCGAATCCTACGCTGCGGCGCAGGCTCAGGTGGCGTTGCGATGGCAGGACAATAGCGCATGGTGGCGCGCCAGCCTGCTGAACACGGCGCGGGTCGGTTGGTTTTCGTCCGACCGGTCGATTCGTGAATATGCCACCAGCCTGTGGCGGGTGCCGGTATGAGAGATCACAAGGCCCGGGGGACCTAAAAAGAGCTTGGTTGTTCGCTGCTTGGCGTGGGTGACTGACGGTCAGGCTGGCAGGTCGAGATCGCGTTTTCCGGCAAGCCGGCGATGCGGGAATGCCGCTGCTCGTACGGCTCTGTGCGGGGGCGCAGTCATGCGCGTCGCGACCGCTATTTGCCACGCGTTTTCGACGGCGGGATCGGCTCCGCCACCCGCTCGCGGCGCCGGCGCTTCATGTCATGCTCTGGGCTGTCGCGACCAGGCTCTCGCTGCCCAAGACGGCGTTGCCCGCTGTTGCCAGCGGGCTTCAAGCTCCTATAGCCTGCTGCTCAGTTCGCCACGTAGTCGCACTTGAACCCATTGCCCCAGCGCTTGACGTAGCCGCGCGATGGCGAGGGGAAATGCGCGAAACAGCACAGCGTGCTGGTGTCGCAATAGGTCTCCAGGAATTTGCGGCGTGTCGCCGCGCCCTGCTTCGGATCGTAGTCCACCCGCATCGCCAGCTCGGGATAGCGCGCCTGCAACGGGGTGTGGATCAGGTCGCCGGTGATCACCGCGTCCTTGCCGCCGCGGCCCAACTGCACGGCGTAATGGTCGATGGTGTGGCCGGGAGTCGGGATCAGCGAAACGACGTCGTCCACCGCATGGTCGCTGGTGACCAGGTCGCAGCGCTTTGCCTCGACGATCGGGATCACGCTGTCGACGATCTGCGGCAGCTCCGTCTTGGCATTCTCCGCCAGCCAGAAATCCAGCTCGGTCTTGGAGAACAGGTAGCGCGCCTTGGGGAAGGTCGGCACCCAGCGGCCGTTCTCCAGCTTCGTGTTCCAGCCGATGTGATCGACGTGCAGATGGGTGCACATGACGATGTCGATATCGTCCACCGTCAGGCCGAGGCCGGCCAGGCCGCGCATCCAGGCATCGTCCTTCTTCTGGTGCCACAGCGGTCGCGCGGTGCGCGGCTTGTCGTTGCCGATGCAGCTATCCACCAGGATGGTGTGGCGCGGCGTCTGCACGATGTAGGACTGGAAGCACAGCACCAGGTTGTCGTTGGCATCCAGCGCGCTGGGCGCCAGCCAGGAACGGTTCTCCGCCAGCACGTCCGGCTTCAGTTCCGGCAGGAACTCCAGCGCCGGGGTGAACCCGCACTCCATCTCGACGATGCGATGGATCGTCAGGTCACCGACCTTGAAGGTGTTCGCCATGGCCTGGTCCCTCCCTTGTCTTGCCGTTGCCGGATGATGTTAGCTGCCACCTCGCCGGCCGACAAATCGGAGGAGAAGGCATGAGCCACACGGAAGCCGCGGCGCTGAGCCCGGAGACGGTGATGCGACAGATGAAGCAGAACGGCGTCACCGACGTGGTGTGGCTGCCCGACAGCGAGACCAACTGGCTTTACCTGCTGATGCAGGCCGACCCCGACCTGCGCATGGTCGGCGTCACCCGCGAGGGCCACGCATGCTCTATCGCCGCCGGCCTGTATGCCGGCGGGCGCAAGCCGATGATCCTGATCCAGAATACCGGCATGATGGAATCCGGCGATTCGATCCGCGGCTGGCTGATGGGGATGCAGGTGCCGGTGGTGCTGATGGTTGGCTATCGCGGCTACACAAGGCACGGCGTCAACAGCGATACCGCGGCGACCTATACCGAGCGCTTCCTGATGGCGTTCAATATTCCCTTCTACCTGGTGGAAGGCGACTCGGACGCGGAACGGATTTCCGTGGCGTTCGCCGAGGCGGAGAAGACCAGGCGTCCGGTCGTCGTACTGGTCGGCGACGAATATCACGGCTTCAACCGGTAGGGAGGACGGTGCGATGATGCACATGGCAGACGTGGTGCGGGCGATTGCCGAGCATCGTGGCGACGCGATCGTCATCCCCGGGCGCAGTGGCCGTTACTGGGCGCCGATCAGCGATACCGTGTTCGACCTGCCGCTCGGCGATCCGGCGATGGGCGGGCATGCGGGGTTCGGCCTGGGCGTGGCGCTGGCGCAGCCGGACCGGCGCGTGGTGCTGCTGGATTCCGAGGGCGACATCCTGATGAGCCTCGGCATGCTGGCGACGATCGCGGAACAGGCGCCGGCGAACTTCTATCATTTCGTGCTGGACAATGAGGTGTATGCGACAACCGGCGGCCAGCCGGTGCCGAATGCGAAGCACGTTGCGTACGATGTGCTGGCGCGCGGCGCTGGGTATCCTCGGGCGTTCGCGTTCACCGGGCTGGATGCATTCACGCGCGAGCTGCCGGGCATTCTGCGCGCGCCCGGGCCGGTGTTCGTGGCGGCGAAGGTATTCCCTGAAATCGAGAACGAGCCGATCAGCCGCCGCGTGCGCTGGCGCAAGCGGACGGCGGACAAGGTCGTACAGGATCTGCGGGTGGCGCTTACCTCGCCCGCGTAGCGGGAGAGGTCGAGGCGCCCTTGCGCCGGGGGTGAGGCTGATCGGGTCGCCTCGCTCTACCTGCCACGTGCCGACCCGATCACCCTCACCCTCGATGCTTCGCATCATCGACCTCTCCCGCGCGCAGCGCGGGAGAGGTTTGTTACCCCCCGCACAGACCGTCGATCACATCCCCATGCAGGGCGCCGATCTCGCGCTGCATCCAGTCGAGGAACGGCGACAGGCCGCGCGCCACCAGGTCGGCAACTCCCGCATGTGTCAGCGTAGTGCACAGATTGTCCACGCGCTCCAGCGCGCGGGCGCCGCCGCGCAGGTGATAGCGCAGGCGAAGCTGCGTCAGGTGCCATTCGATCTGTGACAGGTTCAGCGCTACCGCGCGGGGAAACGCCGTGTTGGCGATCAGGAATCCGGCGACCTCGACAGGGCGGTAACCATGCGGGTGCTCGCGCCGATAGGCGTGGTAGCCACCGGCGGCGCGCAGCAGTGCATGCCACTTGCCGGCGTCGATATCCGGATCGCCGGCATCGACCTGCGGTACCAGCACGTGAAACCGCGTATCCAGCAGGCGCGTGGTCTGGTCGGCGCGTTCCAGATAACGGCCAATCATCGTGAAGTGCCAGCACTGGTCGCGATAGAACGTGCCCTCGCTGATCCCGACATGCGCCTGCGCCCCTTCCTTCAGCATGGCGCACACGGTGGACAGCCGGTCCGGCGTCAGGTCGGCGCCACTCAGCGCGTGGATGCGGCTATGGAAGACGTTGATCTGCAGCCACATCTCGGTGGAGATCAGCGCGCGCAGCGTGCGCGCGTTCTCCTTCGCCGCGGCGACCGCCGCCTGCACCGAGCTGGGGTTGTCGGCGTCCAGCAAATAGAACCGCGCGACATTGGCCTGGCTGACTTCGGGATACCGCTTGTTGAAGCCGATCGCATCGCCGTTGATGCGCAGGATGGTCAGCCAGTCGCTGTCGTCGTGCGAGAACGTCTTGGTCACGTCGAGCAAGCGGGCCAGGTTCTCGATGCGCTCGATGTAGCGGGCGAGCCACACGGCGCTGGCGGCATGGCGCGCGATCAGGTACATGGTGCCGGTAGGTTGCAGCGTCTCGCTCATGCCAGCACCCAGGTGTCCTTCGTGCCACCGCCCTGCGACGAGTTCACCACCAGCGTGCCCGCCCGCAACGCGACCCGTGTGAGGCCGCCGGGCAGCACCCAGGTGTCGCGGCCGGTCACCGCGAAGGGGCGCAGATCGACGTGGCGCGAGGCGACGCCGCTGTCGGTCAGCGTCGGCGAGACCGACAGCTTCAGTGTCGGCTGACTGATGTAGTTGCTGGGGTCCGCCAGCAACCGGGCGCGAAAATCATCAAGCTGCGCCCGCGTGGCGTGCGGGCCGATGATCAGTCCGTAGCCGCCGGATTCGGCGACCGGCTTCACCACCAGCTCGGCCAGGTGGTCCAGCGTGTAGGCCAGCGCGTCATGCTCCGCGCAGATATGGGTCTCCACATTGGGCAGGATCGGTTCCTCGGCGAGATAATAACGAATGATGCGCGGCATGTAGGCGTACACCGCCTTGTCGTCGGCCACGCCGGTGCCGACGGCGTTGGCGATCGCCACGTTACCGCGGCGCCACGCCTCGATCACGCCGCGCACTCCCAGCGCGCTGTCCGGGCGGAACACATCCGGATCCAGGAAGTCATCGTTCAGCCGGCGATAGATCGAATGCACCGGCGCCAGCCCGGCGGTGGTGTGCATGAACACGCGGTGGTTCTCCACCACCAGGTCGCGGCCTTCCACCAGCGGCACGCCCATTTCGCGCGCCAGGAAGACATGCTCGAAATAGGCTGAATTGAAGATGCCTGGTGACAGCACCACCACCTGCGGGTCGGACACGCCTTGCGGCGCGATGTCGCACAACGCGCGGTGCAGGTGCAGCCCGTAGTCGTCCACGCCGCGCACCTTCAGGCCGGCCATGACGTCCGACAGCACCCGCTGCGTCATGTGGCGGTTCTCCACCACATAGGCGACACCGGACGGTGTGCGGGCGTTATCCTCCAGCACCATGAACCGGCCGGTTTCGTCGCGCACGATGTCGGTGCCGCAGACATGCACATAGGTGCCGAACGGCACGTCGAACCCGATCATGGTTTCGCAGTACCCGGCATTGCCCAGCACCAGCGCCCGCGGCACCACCCCGTCCGCCAGGATTTTCTGCCCGTGGTAGATGTCTTGCAGAAACAAGTTCAGCGCACGCACGCGCTGGATGACGCCGGTTTCGATCTGCTGCCACTCGGCGGCAGTGAGCACGCGCGGGATCAGGTCGAACGGCAGGATGCGGTCGATCGCGGTAGCATCGGAATAGACGGTGAAGGTGATGCCGCGCTCCAGCAGGTCGCGTTCGGCGTCCACCGCGCGGCGGCGCAAGGTCTCGACGGGGAACTGCGCCAGCCGGGCGCGCAGCAGGTCGAGGCCGGGATGCGGTGGCTGGCCGCGGCGCATTGTCTCGCAGAAGAAACCAACCGGGTCGTATCCCTGGAGCAGACACTGGACCTCCGGCGATGCCTGGGTCTGACTTTGGGTTTGCGTTGGCGTCCCGGCGGTTTGCGCCATCCCTGGCTCCTGCTGCAATGCAGCAGCCTAGGCGGGAACCAGTTGTGGATGGAAGCGAATTGCGACGGGGTCGGGACGGCCCGGCGGGATCGGGATTGGGTCGGCCCGGGGGGTGACACCGCTGCCCGAGGCGCCTATCTCGCGACCGCACAATAAGCGGGAAGGACAGCGATTGACTCGGAAAGTGATCAGCGGTGTCGCGGCCGCCATGCTGGCGGTGCTCGGCGGCTGCGGCCCGAGTTATTCCCCCAACACCTATGCCAGCGGCGCGGTGCAGCAAGCCAACCCGACCCAGCGAGGCGTCGTCGTGGGGGTGCGCCAGGTGGCGGTCAGCGCCGACGCCGCGCTCGGGACGGTGACTGGCGCCGCGGCGGGCGGCATCGCTGGCGCCGGGGTCGATGCCGGTGGCCCGATCACTGCCCTGTCGGCGCTCGGCGGGTCAGTGATCGGCGGGGTGGTCGGCAGCGGGGTGGAGCATGCGACCGGCGACACCACCGCCTACGAATACATCGTGCAAGAGACCAAGGGCGATTTGGTCTCGGTGACGCAACGGGATAGCGTGCCGCTGGCGCTCGGGCAGAAGGTGCTGGTGATCAGCGGCAAGCAGGCCCGCGTGGTGGCCGACTACACGGTCACGCTGCCGGGGGAGCCGCTGACGCCGCCCAAGGCGAAGGAGGCGGCGACCGACAAGTCGGCCACCCCGCCGGCATCGGCCAGCGCGACGCCGTCCCCGACAGTGACCACGCCGGCGCTGCCCTCGACGGAGGTGACGGTGGGGTCTCCCAATGTCTCGGTTGCACCGTCCCCGGTCCCCCCGGCGGCAAGCTCGGCGGTTCCCGCCGTGGCGGCTCCCGTTGCGGCGGCCCTGAGCGGGACGCCTCCTGCCACCCCGACGCCGTCATCCGCGGCCCCTACGACGCCGGTCGGATCGCCATCGCCAGGCAACGCCGCGACGGCGCCGCAAGCTGGCGCACCCATATCGTTGGCCCTCCCGACGACGCCGGCAAGCCCGGCGGCGGGAGGCGGCGCCGCGTCGTCGGTCACGACGAGTGCCGCGAAACCTTGAACCCCGGCGTCGATGGGAACGCCCGGATGTGAAGCGGGAGACCGCCCGGCCACCGCGATGCGCCTAAGCCGGCGGAGCCGGAACCAAACGGTTTGGTGGAGCCTCGCGCCTGAGTGTCGTCTGGCGGGGGGACGCCAGGAGGCAATCTCTGACGGAGCGTTACGACGATCTGGCTGGCAACCGTCGCCGCGGTAGCCGCCTGGCTGGCCGGCCCACGCTCACCCCCTGCGCGCCTCGAAGCGATACGGCGTCACGCCGGCGGAGTTCGGATCCAGCGCCAGCCGATGCTCCAGTGGCGGAAAGGCGCGGCTGCGGCAATCCGGCCGGTCGCACAGCCGGCATGACAAGCCGATCCCCACCTTGGCGCGTTGCAGATCGATGCCGTCCGCATACGCCACCTCCTCTGCATGCGCGATGCTACAGCCCATGGCCACCACGTGCACCGGCCGCGGTTCGCCCCAGCCGCGCGACGGCCGGGTCACCGTGTGCGCAAAGCACAGATAGGCCGCGCCGTCCGGCAGCTCCGCCACCTGCACCTGCACCTCGCCCGGCTGTGCGAAGGCGGTGTGCACCACCCAGCGCGGACACGACCCGCCATAACGCGCGAACGGAAATCCCGCGGCGGAGAAGCGCTTCGACACGTTGCCCGCCGGATCGACGCGCAGGAAGAAGAACGGCACCCCCCGCGCGCCCGGTCGCTGCAACGTGGACAGCCGATGGCATGCTTGTTCGAACGACACGCCGAAACGCGCCGCCAGCGCCTGCATGTCGTGTCGCAATCCGCGTGCCGCGTCGAGGAACGCCGCATAGGGCATCAGCAACGCGCCGGCCACGTAGTTGAGCAATCCAACGCGGATCAGCATGCCGGCTTCCGCCGAGGATGGCGCGGCGTCGGCCAGCACCGCTTCCACCGCCTCGCGCACCTCCAGCAAGGCGAGCTGGAACGCCAGGTGGAAGCCGCGGCTCTCGCGCGGCAGCATCTCCGACAACGCCAGGCCGCGCGTGGCGGGATCGTAGCGGCGCAGGGCGCCCTCCAGCGGCTGCACCACCACGGTCAGCCCGTGCACGCGGCGCAGCCGGTCGGCGATGGCGTGGTTCATCTCGGCCGGTGCGGCGCGCAGCTCGCTCGCGATCGCTTCCGCGGCGGTCTCCAGCGACGGGAAATGGTTGGCACGATCGTCGAAGAAGTCGCGTGCCTCCTCATTCGGCAACAGCACTCGCCGGCCGGAGGGCAGCGCGATGCCACCGGCGTCCTCGCGCGCAACCCGCCAGGCGCGATACAATGCCTGGATGGCGCGCGCGGCATTCGGTGCGGCGGCGGCCAGTTCCGCGATCTCCGCTTCCGGCACCGCGTCGGCCGACAGCAGCGGATCGGCGAAAGCCTCGCGCAGCCCGACCTCGAGCTGGCGTTCGTCGCGGCCGGACAGCGTGGCCAGATCGACCCGCAGCGTCTCGCCGAGCTTGATCAGCAGCGAAGCGGTCACCGCGCGCTGGTCATGCTCGATCAGGTTCAGATAGCTGGCGGAAATCCCCAGCCGCACCGCCAGCGCCTGCTGCGACAAGCGCTGCTCGGTGCGCAACCGCCGCACGGTGCGGCCGATCAGGGCGCGGGCCATTTTTACATCCTTTACAAATTCGCCACCGCCAGCGTGAAGCCGGCGACAAGATTGCGCGGCATCTTGGCAGATTAGGGGTGACCTTCGCACCTGCAATGTCAATTATTCACCCATCGCAAGCCCGAACCAGGAGTAACCTCGATGCGTCCCCATCCCACCCCCACCCATGCACCCGACGGTTCCGGCGCCCGGCCACCGGCCCCGGCGCCCGGGGGCGATCCCGATCGCTTCGCCGGCATCCGTCGGGACTACACGCCGGACGACGTCGCGCGGCTGTCGGGCAGCTTCCGCATCCGCCACACGCTGGCGGAGATGGGCGCCGCCCGGCTGTGGCAGTTGCTGAAGACGCGGCCGTTCGTGCCGACGCTGGGCGCGCTCACCGGCAACCAGGCGGTGCAGCAGGTCAAGGCCGGGCTGGAGGCGATCTACCTGTCCGGCTGGCAGGTTGCGGCGGACGCCAATACTGCGGGCCAGATGTATCCGGATCAGTCACTGTATCCGGTCGATTCCGTGCCGAACGTGGTGCAGCGCATCAACGCGGCACTGCGCCGCGCCGACCAGATCGCGCACTCCGAGGGCGGCGACGAGATCCACTGGATGGCGCCGATCGTGGCCGACGCGGAAGCCGGGTTCGGCGGCGCATTGAACGCGTTCGAGCTGATGAAGGCGATGATCGCCGCCGGCGCCGCGGGCGTGCATTTCGAGGACCAGCTTGCCTCCGAAAAGAAGTGCGGCCACCTGGGCGGCAAGGTGCTGGTGCCGATCCAGCAGCACATCCGCACGTTGAACGCCGCGCGCCTGGCGGCCGACACCGAGGGCGTGCAGACCGTGCTGCTGTGCCGCACCGACGCGCAGTCGGCGCAGTTGCTGACCACCGACGTGGATGAGCGGGACCGCCGCTTCATCTCGAACGACCGCACGCCGGAAGGCTTCTTCCGCATCCGGCCCGGCATGGGCGTGGACTACGCGATCGCCCGCGGCCTGGCCTTCGCGCCGTACTCCGACCTGCTGTGGTGGGAGACCAGCGATCCCAACCTGGAGGACGCCGAGCGCTTCGCCAACGCGATCCACCGGCAGTTCCCCGGCAAGATGCTGGCGTACAATTGCTCGCCCAGCTTCAACTGGAAGAAGAAGCTGCCGACGGAGAAGATCGCCACGTTCCAGCGCGACATCGGCAGCATGGGCTACAAGTTCCAGTTCGTCACGCTGGCCGGCTTCCACAGTCTGAACCTGTCGATGTTCAACCTGGCGCGCGGCTATGCGGAACGCGGCATGGCGGCCTATTCGGAATTGCAGCAGGCCGAATTCGCTGCCGAGGACGACGGCTACACGGCAACGCGGCACCAGCGCGAGGTGGGCGTCGGCTATTTCGACGCGGTGGCGACGGCGGCGGGGGGCGGCCAGTCCTCCACCACGGCGCTGGCCGGCAGCACCGAGACGGCGCAGTTCAAAGAGCACGCGCCGGTGCTGCACACGCATTGCGGCGAGGATGACGGCCTGGTGCACAACCACGAATGGGCCGTCACCGCGAAGTAGTTTTCCCCCGGTTCCCCTCTCCCGCTGCGCGGGAGAGGGTAGGGTGAGGGTGCCGTCGCAGCATCACACCACCTGCAGTCCAAGATGCACACGCATCGGCTCGAAGTCCCGATCGTCGTGCAACAGCTTATGCCCGTGTTCGATGCAATAGGTGCCGATGATCAAATCCGGTGTCTTGCGGATCGTGATGCCGAGGCTGCGCAGCAGGCGGTAGTTCGCGGCTGCCTCCACGGCGAGATCGGCATCCAGCATCGGAACGACATCGAATGCCCGCAACATTCGCTCGATCCGCAGAGCGTGTCCCGGATCCCTGGCGCCTTGCAGCACTTCCAGCAGAACAATGTCGCCGACCAGCAGGTCCGAGGCGGGACCGGCCTGCGTCAGCTTGCGTACCGCCGGTGTATCGAGCCCACGAAAATTCGCGATCCAGACGGAGCTGTCCACCACCAGCATGAGAACGGATCTGCGGTTCGGTCAGCTCGACCAGCCCTCCCGCATCGCGTCCAGATCGCCCTCCCAACCGATTCCGCGCAGGTTCTCGATCGCCTGCTTCTGGCGTGCCAGCTTGATCACCAGCCGTAACGCTGCATCGACAGCCGACCGCTTCGTGTTCGTGCCACTTGCCGCCATCGCCTTCGCCAGCAGCTCGTCATCGATCTCGATATTCGTTCGCATCACGGCTTCCCCTGAGTGTCGCGGTCGCTTTCGTCACGGATGCCCAGCAACAGCTCCGCGAGGTACGCCGGGTCGCGCGCGCGGATCATCGCGCGCAGCGCCTCTTCGACCGTGGCCCGCTTGGTGGTCTTGCCCGTCGCTTCCATCGCCTCGGCCAGCAAGGCATCGTCGATATCGATGTTGACGCGCATCAGGTCGGCTCATGTGTATCAATTGCGTCTCATATACACATGTCGGCCTGTGCCTTCAAGTGCGGCTGTCCGCGCGCGCCGCAACCCGCCCTAGAAATCCACCCGCACCCCCACGTTGACCTCCTGCTCCTGCCAGTTGCCGGAGACCAATGCGCCATAGGCCGCGAACACCGACCAATTGCCCTGGCCCGCCGCAACGCCAATCCCCAGCGTCGCCGCGCTGCGATCCAGGCTGGCCGATCCCGCATTGAACGTCGTTGCGTCCGAAGCGGTGAGCAATACCGGCTGTTCGGTCGTTCCCGCCTGGTACTGGTAGCCGATCGCGGCATAGGGCGAGAGCGTCATGCCGGATGCCATGACGAAATCCCGCGACACCACAAACCGCGCGTAGGGGATCACACTGAGCTGTGTCTCGGACGCACCCGACACGCCGAACCCCGAGAGCGCCCCCGCCCCCGACTCGGTAAACGAACTCCCGCCGACCGAGGCAAACCGCACGCCGCCCATCGGCACGGCGGTGAACCCGCCCAGCGTCATCGGCAGGCTGGCGCGCACGCCGCCGGCGAATTCGTTGCCGCCGTACTGCGCGGTCGCAGTCCCAATGCCGGTCGGCCGGTTGGTGGTGTCCCAGTCACGGCCATAGAGGAAGGCGGCATTCAGCACGACGGGGCCCACCGGCTGGATCGCATAGACACCGAACCGCGCGACATCGGCCGTGGCGCTGGCTCCCGCGCTGTCGGTCAGCCAGCGATGGTCGTAGCCCGCGGCGATGCCCAGGCGCAGCCCGCCGTCGCCGACCGGGCGGTCGATGCCGGCCAGGAAGCCCGCGGTGTTGGCGTGATAGTTCGGGTAGCCGCCGGACCCGTCCACCCCGAGGAATGTGCCATCGGCATGGATCCAGCCGCCTTTGCCGCAGATCACGCGCGCGAGCGCGGCGATGTCGGCGGATGCTGTGGACGCGGCGCCGGACCCGCTGGGCGCCGGCGGGACCCCGCCCATGGGGCAGTCATTCGCCGCGGTGCCGCCATCGAGCAAGGTGGCCGCGGCTGAGTCGGCGAGCGCGGTCAGCGACGACAATTGCTCGGAGAAGATGCTGTCATCGGCCGGCGCCAGGACCGCTTGGTTGCCGAGCACGAGAAGCACCGGGTCGGACGCGCTCGCGATGTACTCGACAGTGCGGGTCAACGCGGTCGGTATGGCGCCCTGTTCCGCCACCGTGCCGAACCTGCCGCTGATCGGACCGTTGGCGGCCAGCACCGTGTAGGTTATCGGCACGTAGGTGCCGGGCGCATAGGCGAAGGTGATGGTGCCCGCGAGCGTGGCGCTGCCACCGACCCGCAGTTGCGAGGCCTGCGTCGGGGTCACCGCGATCAGCAGGTTGCCGGCGCTGCCCTGGACATAGTTGCCGGCCACCGACAGCGTGCCCACCGCACTGCCGGACACGTCGCCCGGAATCACGGTGCCGTTGTTGGTCAGCGTGGGGGGATCGGGCTGGCCGACGCCCAGGGTGCCGTAGCCGGCGAGCGTGGCGCCCGCATCGACCAGCACGCTGCCGCCGACGCTCGCGCCGTTGCCCGCGCTGCTGCCCACGATCAGCGTGCCGGCCACCACTTCCGTCAACCCGGTGTAGGTGCTCGCGCCATTCAGCGTGATCGTGCCCGGCCCGGACTGCGTCACCCCACCGCTGCCGCTGATGACGTTGGTGAAGGTGATCGCGCTGGGTTCGGTGAACGCCAGGGTGCCATTGTCGGTGATCGGCCCGGGCCCCACGGTGCCCACACGCGACCCGCCGAGCGCCAGTCCGCCGACCGGGCTGCCCAGCGTCAGCGCACTCACCACCGCCGATGTGCCGAGCGCCAGCGTGCCCGCCGTGATGATGGTGCCGCCGGTATAGCTGTTGGTGCTGTTGAGCGTGACGGTGCCCGGGCCATCCTGCGTCACCGTGCCGGTGCCGCTGATGACGTTGCCGAAGGTGATCGCGCTTGGCTCGGTGAACGCCAGGTTGGCGTTGTCGGTGACCGTCCCGCTGCCCAGTGTGCCGACCGTCGCCGCCGGTGCTCCCGCCGCCTGCCCGCCGAGGGCCAGCGTGCCAGCGGAAATGGTGGTGACGCCCGCATAGGTGTTGCCGCCAGCCAGCGTCAGCGTCGCCGTGCCGGTCTTGGTCAATCCCCCGGTGCCGGAGATCACCCCGTCGAACACCGTCGCCGATGTCGCGTTCGCGGTCAGCGTATTGCTGCCGAGGACGACCGACGCGGCCGCAGTCCCCGAGGCGCTGTACCAGGCGCTCGACAGGTTGTTCACCGTCTGGTTGCCGGCCGCCGAGATGTCCAACACGCCGAAGCCGCCCGATGCATTGGTGCTGGCGAG
>JBEKNT010000050.1:0-23421 GCA_049522565.1 Acetobacteraceae bacterium | reverse complement strand
GCTCGCTGGCGGCACCGATGCGCCGCGCGCCGCCGCTCCCACCCTGCCACCGACCGCGGTGCCAGACGAAGCCGGCCGAGCAGCGGCGTCAGACGGGTTGCTCGGCGGCGGCGGCGAAACATTCATGCGCCATACGCTCCTCGGTGACATCCGCGCCGGCAAGCTCGGCGACGATCCGGCCGCGCCGGAAGATCAGCACCCGCTGGCACAGCAGCGCCAACTGTTCGTGGTCGCCGCTGAGGCAGAGCACCGCCGCCCCATCCGTCGCCCACGCGCGGATCGCCGCAAAGATCTGCTCCCGGGCGCCGACATCGACGCCTTGCGTCGGTTCCTCCAGCACCAGCAGGCGCGGCATGAGCTGTAGCCATTTCGCCAGCAGCGCCTTCTGCTGGTTGCCGCCGCTCAGTGCTTCCAGCCGCAGCGTCGGATCGGCCGGTCGCACGTCGAAGCGGCGGCACAACGCGCCGGCATGCTCGGCCAGGGCACGCGGCGCCAGCACGCCGCCGCGCACCAGGCGGTCCAGCACCGGCAGGCCGATGTTCTCGCCGACCGTCAGTTCGCCGACGCAGCCGGTGCGCAGCCGGTCGGCGGGGACGTAGGCGATGCCGGTGGCGATGGCGCGGCGCGCGGTAAGGCCGGGCAGCGCTTGCTCGGTGTCGGCGATGCGCAGGGTGCCGTGGCGTGCCGGCAGCGCGCCCGCCAGCAGCGCGCCGACCTCCGCAAATCCCGAGCCGATCAGGCCGGTCATGCCCAGGATCTCGCCGCGCCCGACGCTGAAGCTGGCGTCCCGCACGCCCGGCCCGCGCAGATCGCGCACCGCGGCAAGCGGTGGACCGTCTGGGGTGGTGGCTGCCGCCGTCGTGCGGCGCTCGATCCGGTGGCCGACGATCATCTCCACCAGCGCATCCTTGCCGAGCGCGCGGGTGAGGCCATCGCCCGCCACCCGCCCGTCGCGCAGCACGGTGACCTGGTCGGTGATCGCCAGCACCTCATCCAGGTCGTGCGAGACGAACAGCACGCCGAAACCCGCCGCCTTGATGCGCTCGATCACCGCGAACAGCCGCTCCACGCTGGCGTCGCCGAGGCCGGCGGTGGGTTCGTCCAGCACCAGCAGACCGTCGCGAACGCCCTGCGCGGCGGTCAGCCGGCGCACCTCATCGACGGCGCGCACGATGGCGAGCAGGGGACGCTGCCAGGGTCGCAGCCGTTCGACGCGCGCCAGGGGATCGCAGTCGATGCCGAATTCCGCCAGCAGGGCGCCGACCTGCGCGGCTTCGCGGCGCCAGGATACGCGGCCGAGCGAGCCGCGCGCGAAGGCGCCGATGCGCAGGTTCTCGGTGACGGTCAGCGCCGGTAGCAGCGCCGGGTCCTGATGCACGAAAGCCATGCCGAGTTCGCGGAACTGGCCGGGGCGCAGCGGCAGGCGCACCGGTACGCCGCGCAGCTCCAGCTCGCCGCCGGGCTCCGGCGCGTGATAGCCGGCCAGGATGCGGATCAGCGTGGACTTGCCGGAGCCGTTGTGGCCGAGCAAGCCGTGCACCGCGCCTCCCGCGACGTCGAGCGCCACGTCGTCGAGCGCGCGGGTGCCGCCGAACTGCTTGGACAGGTGGCGCAGCCGCAGAACCGGCGGGGTCTCGGCGGTCGGTGCGGTCATGCCGCGGTGACGATCAGTGCAGCCCCCACAGTTGGGCGTAGCCCTTGGCGGCGGAGTCGCCGTAGCCGGTGCCGAATTTTGCCGGCACGCCGGCTTCCGCGACATTCGTCTTGGTGAACGCGCGCAGGCCGGAGGCGTAGTCCGCGATCAGTGGCTTGCCGAGCAACAGGCGCATGTCCTGATCGATGATGGCGCCGGCGAGCCAGGTGGTGTCCTCGCCGATATCGAAGGTGACGATGTCGCCGGAGCGGATCATGTCCAGCACCGCGGGCGTGGCGTTGAAGCTGGCGACCTTCACCCGGTCGCCGGTGCCGGTGGCGACGATCGACGGCACGACGAACTGCACCATGCCGTCATAGATCGGCAGGACATAGTTGAGCTTCGGATCGGCGAGGATCGCACTTTGCACTTGCGGGCCGATCTTGGTCGGCCAGTCGGGCGCGTTGACGCCGATGACGCGCAGCTTGCAGGCGGGGCAGTAATGCGCGAACTGGTCCGCCAGCGCCTTCTGGATGAACGGGCTGTTGGCGGTGCTTGGCGAGGTGATCACCAACACGTCGGCTGCTCCGTTGGTCTGGCGGATCACCCAATCGGCTTCCAACAGCGCTGCGGGGATGTAGGCGCCATAGACAATGGCGGACAGGCCCTCGAGCTGCGGCTGGCCCAGCGCATAGGTGTGGGCCGCCACCACCGGCACGTGCGCCGCCAGGGCCTCGCGGATCTGCGGCGCGACGGTCGCCGGATCGAGCCCGCAGGCCACGTTGATCAGGGCCGCCTGATGTTCCTGCGCGGCGGTGAAGCCCTGCGCCCACTGCGCGAGTTGCCCATTGCTCTGCCAGGCCTGGAAGACCACGCCGGCGCGGCCGGCGAAGTCCGTCATCTGCTGATCGACCACGGAGCAGAAGGGAATGGCGGTGGAGACGGGGATGGTGAAGAGCAGCTTGCCCTTCAGCGGCGCAGGATCGATGGCGGGTCCCGGCGGCGTGAAGTTCGGCGGCGCCATGGCGGCGGCCAGTTTTGCGTCCAGTTCCGCGGTGACCCCCGGGGTAAGGCCCTGCGCTGTCGCCGATAGCGGGTGCAGCCAGCCGAGCGTGGCAAGCGCGAGGATACCGACCAAGCCAACGCGCCGCCTGACGCTGAACCGCATGCACCGTCTCCCTGACAAAACGAGGTCATTGCCGCCGCGGTGATCCGCGCACCGCGGCGCCGAACCAAGGGTACCCTCGTTGAGGGAACGTGCAAAGCCCGTTTACCCACACCGTTTCCCACCGGGCATCCGCGCGGGCCGGGCGGCGCGCACGGATGGGCTCTGTTGCACCAGAAGATCGTTTTGCTGTGTGCGCGCGTGGATCTTGCAACGCTGGCGCAGGGCATCAATCATCCAATACGCCGCTCGATGAGTATCGAACGCTTAATGTCCGTCCGGGACTAACCGAATCATTGACGGGTGGATTGCAACACCCGTGTCATGGCGGCCTGCGCCGGCCATGACACGGGTGTTGCCTCGGGGCCGCTTGAAGCACTCGTTTCCCCGCGCGCCCTTATGGCGACGGGACGTGGGCGGCCGGGTGCAGTTTGAGATCGCCGGGCCCGGGCCTAAGCTGATTGCCAAGGAAGTCCTGCCAGTGTCGAAGGCCTGGCGAACGCAGGACACCGCCGGCGTGGCGGCGACACGGAACACGCCAGGACATCGGAGGAGGCAACAGGAATGGCACAAACCGGGGACTCGAAGGGCGAATATCGCGGCGGCGTTTATCGCGATGACGCCACGCTGAAGGCGTGGCTGGCGAAGCGCCCCACGGAAGCGGCGCTGGAACCGGACCTGCCGATCATCGACCCGCACCATCACTTTTGGGATACGCCGCATCGCGGCCATTACCTGTTGCCCGAATTGCTGGCCGACATCGGCGGCGGGCACAACATCGTCTCGACCGTCTTCCTCGAATGCCGCGCGATGTATCGCAAGGCCGGCCCGCGCGAGATGGCCGCGCTGGGCGAGGTTGAGTTCGTCACCGGCATCGCGGCGATGAGTGCGTCGGGCGGCTACGGACCTTGCCGCGTCGCCGAGGGCATCATAGGTGGCGGCGACCTCACCGTCGGCGCGCGGGTCCGGGAGTTGCTGGAAGCCGAGATCGCCGCGGCCGGAGGGCGCCTGCGCGGCCTCCGCCACGGCGTGGCATGGGACACAAACGAAGCGGTTTACAAATACGCGTCGCGCGCCGTGCCCCTGCACCAGGTGCTCGATCCGAAGTTCCGCGAGGGCCTGGCCCAACTCGCGCCGCTGGGTCTGAGTTTCGAGTCATGGCAGTATCATCCGCAACTGCCGGACGCGATCGACCTCGCGCGCGCGTTTCCGGACACCACCATCATCCTCAATCATGTTGGCGGCATACTCGGCGTCGGGCCGTACAACGGTCACCGCGAGGAAGTCCTGGCAGGCTGGCGCAAGGACATCAGCGAACTGGCCAAATGCCCCAACATGTCTTGCAAGCTGGGCGGTCTCGGCATGGTATCGGTCGGCTTCGACTTCCATGAGCATGACGTTCCACCCGCGTCGGAGGATCTCGCCGCGGCATGGCGCCCCTACATCGAGCATTGCATCGAAGCCTTCGGCGTCGAGCGCTGCATGTTCGAGAGCAACTTTCCGCCGGACAAGCAGTCCTGCGGCTACACCGAGCTGTGGAATGCGTTCAAGCGGATCACCGCCGGCGCAACAGCGGCCGAGAAGACAGCGCTCTACAGCGGCACCGCGGCACGGGTCTATCGTTTGACTGCACCCTGATCCTTGGTCGTCGGCACTGGCGTGACGGAATGGCCGCTACGCCAGCGGCGGCGACCGCATGACTGGTGTGCGCCGCACCGACCGGGCGATTTGCAGGGAGATAGCCGCCGGATCGGGCCGCCAACCAAGCGACCGCCGGCATGGCAAGGGAGGACAGGCGAATGCCCGGCAGCATGTTCCGCGCGGTTCTGGCGATGCTTGTCGTCGCGAGCAGTACAGCCTCGGCGCAGCAGTACGATCCCGGCGCGTCCGCAGCGGAGATCAAGCTCGGGCAAACCATGCCGTTCAGCGGTCCGGTTTCGGTCGCGGGTGCGGTGGGGCATGCCTCGCTGGCTTATTTTGCCGCCGTGAACAAGGCCGGCGGCATCAATGGCCGGCAGGTCAAACTCTTGTCGCTCGATGATGGCTACATCCCGCCGAAGACCGTCGAGGCGACGCGGCGGCTGGTCGAGGACGAGAACATCCTGATGATCTACGGGTCCGTGGGAACGCCCACGAACGCGGCGGTGGAGAGGTATCTCAACCTGAAGCAGGTGCCGCAACTGTTCATCACGACCGGGGCGAGCCGCTTCAGGGATCCCAAGGCGTTCCCCTGGACCATGGCGTTCCTGCCCGGGTACATTGCGGAAGGCAGGGCGATGGCACGCTACGTCCTCGGCACCGTCGCCGCGCCCCGGATTGCCGTGCTTTACCAGAATGACGATCTTGGCAAGGACTTCCGGGCGGGGTTCAGGGCCGGTCTCGGTGACAAGGCGGACTCCTTGATCGTCAGCGAGCAAACCTTCGAAGTCGCGGATCCGACGGTTGATTCGCAGGTGGCCGCGGCGCAAGCGTCGGGGGCGAATGTGTTCTACTTCGCCGGGACACAAAAAGCCGGCGCGGAACAGATCCGCAAGCGACATGATCTCGGCTGGACGCCACTCCACCTCGTTTGCAGCATCGCCAGCGGCGTCGAGGGGGTGCTGAAGCCCGCCGGGTTGGTAAATGCGGAAGGCCTGATCTCGACAGCCTATGCCAAGGATCCGTTCGATCCGACATGGGCGGATGATGCGGATGTGAAGACCTTCCTGGACTGGGCGAAACAGAATCTGACCCAGGGCAATCCGCGCGACACCGGCATCGTCGGCGGCTACATCGTCTCCTGGCTGGCGGCGTACGTCCTCGAAAAAGCGGGATCGACGCTCACCCGCGAGAATATACGCAACATCGCGACGCATCTGGACCACCTCCGCGTGCCGTTGCTGCTTCCTGGCATCACGATGACGACGACTCCCACCGACTACAGCGGGATCAACCGGTTTCAGATCCAACGCTTCGAGAGCGGCCGTTGGGTTCCGGTCGGAAAGGCGATCTCCGGGGAATAATGCGGGGACCGGTTGATTGTACCGGCCGGAGCCGCCGCTACCCGTCACGCCAGCACTCGTCGCGACGAGCTGTTCCAGCACGCCGCCGCGATGACGCCGCACGACGAGCGCGGGGTGACACGTGGGTGCGGGTTTCCCGCGCGGCGATTGCCTCGAACGCCGGCGCTCAAGCAGCCATTTTAACCAGCGTCCCGATCTCGCCCATGCGATGGTCAACGCGCTCGGGGCGCTGGCTTCCAAGGTTCACCACCAGCCGATCCACACCGACCTCCTGGTATTCCCGCATGGCGTCGAGCGGCATCGACATTGGCGGCGTGACGATGATCTCGAACTCCTTACCGCGCGTACGTCCGGCTTTCGCGAACGCCGCGTCCAAGCGGGCGAGCATCTGCCTTGTGGCGGCGGGGTCGCGATTGAAACCGTACCAGCCGGCGCCGAAACGCACGGCCCGCCGGAAGGCCGCGTCGGCATAGCCGCCGACGATGATCGGCACGTGCGGCTTCTGGATTGGCTTCGGGTCCAGGCGGCAGGTCTCGAAGGTCACCCACTTGCCGGCGAAGTCGACCACCGGCTGCGTCCACAGCCGTTGCATGACTTCCAGGAACTCGTCGCAGCGCGCGCCGCGGTCTTCCCAGCGATAGCCGCAGGCCTCGACTTCCTCCTTGTTCCAACCGACGCCGATGCCGAAATCGATGCGCCCGCCGGTCAGCCAATCGAGCGTACACATTTCCTTGGCGGTGTAGATCGGGTTGCGCTGCGGCACCAGGGCGACGCCTGTGCCAAGGCGCACGTTGGTGGTCGCGGCAGCCAGGAAACCGAACGTGGCGGTCACATCCAGCATACCGCCGCCGGCCGGCACGGGGATGCGTCCGTCCTTGGAACCGGGATAGCCGAACGTGTTCTTGTCGAACAGCGCGACATGCTCACCCATCCAGATCGAGTCGAGGCCGATGTCCTCCGCGCGCCGGCCGAAGTCGCGGATCATTTGTGGCGTCGCCAGGGGCGACATGAACGTGGCGAAGACACCGATCTTCATAGCGGTACTCCCTGTCTCGGCTGGTCATCCTGGCGACCGGTTCCCCCTGGCACAACTGGAGACCTTTGGCTGTTTGAACGCGACAGCCGGTGCCGCGCCGCTTGCCTGCGCCAAGGCGGTCTCGCGCCGCAGGCGGGCCGCCGCGATATGCCGGCGCATCAGCATCTCGGCGAGGTCCGGATCCCGGTCCTCAATGGCCGAGACGATACGTTCATGTTCGACAACCGGGCGTCGGCCGTACCGCCGGAAGCCGGTCGGCGTACCGCGATAAAGCCGCAGCAACGGATAGAGCTCGGCACAGAGGAGATCGATCAGCATCGGATTGCGGCTGCATTGCGCGATGGCGAAATGAAAGTCGCGATCGTATTGCTCGTCGCGATCCGCCGCGGCGCTGTCTTCGGCGCATGCTGCGCTGGCGCTGCGCGTGACGGCGGCGCGCAGCGCGGCGATCTCGGTATCCGTCGCGTGTCTGGCGGCGAGCCGCGCCGCCATTCCCTCAAGCGCCTCGCGCACGACGAAAAGTTCGGCGAGCGCCTCGGGCGATGGCCTGACGATTCGCGGCCCCTGGTTCGCCGAGCGCGTGATCAGCTTGCGCTCCTGCAACCGGTGCAGCGCCTCGCGCAGCGGCCCGCGGCTCACCCCATATTCGCGCGCCAGCGCGGGCTCGCTGAGCTTCGCTCCCGGCGCGAGCACACCGGTCAGGATCGCGGTGCTCAGGCGGCGGTAAACCTTTTCCGCCAAGGTGCCGCCGTCCTCCTGGCACGCGCGAGAATCCGCAATGTGTTGACACTCAGTGTCCATAGGGTCGGTCTGGGCCGTATGTTTGGTGATTATCTGGCCGAAGTGTTGACAGATTACGTCGAGCATGTCTAGGCTCGTCCGACACCAGGGCGGAAAACATGGACGCGATCGATACACGGTCTCCGGGAGCGAAACTGCGTGCTTTGTTGGCCGCGCCGGGCATCATGGTCGCCCCGGGCGTGTTCGACGGGTTCAGCCTGCGGCTGGTCGAGCAAATGGGCTACAAGACCGCGGCCATCACGGGTGCCGGGATCAGCGAAAGCCATCTCGGCTGGGCCGATGTCGGCATCATGGGCTACACCGAAAATGTGCAGGCCTGCGCCGCGCTTGCCGCGATCAGCTCGATACCGCTCGCGGCCGACGGCGATACCGGCTACGGCAACGCACTCAACGTGTACTTCACGGTCCAGGGGTTCGAGCGCGCCGGACTTGCCTGCCTGTTGATCGAAGATCAGGTGTGGCCGAAACGCTGCGGCCACATGGCGGGCAAACAGGTCATCTCCGCCGAGGAAGGCGTCGAGAAAATCCACGCCGCCGCGGAAGCCCGCCGCGATCCCGATTTCGTTATCAAGGCGCGCACCGATGCGACGGCAATTCATGGCGTCGGCGAGGCGATCCGCCGGCTCAACCTCTACGCCGAGGCCGGCGCGGACCTGCTGTTCGCGGACGCGCTGCTGACCGCCGAGGACATCGGCACGGTGGCGCGCAATGTCAGCAAGCCGCTGACGGTCAATATGGGTTTCGGCATCCGCCAGCGTCCGACCACGCCGTTGCTGTCCACGCGGCAACTCGAGGATCTGGGCGTGAAGGCCGTCTCGTTCCCGCGCATGCTCACCGCGGCGGCGATCCAGGGCATGAAGAACGCGCTCGCCGTGCTCGGTCAATCGATCGCCGAGGGACGCGTCATCGATCGTCCCGACCTGCTGGTGCCGTTCGACGAACTCAATGATCTGATGGGGCTGAAAAAGCTTCGGGCGATCGAACAGTCGTTCGCCGTCCCCCCGGCCGGCACCTGAGCGCGGCCGGCGGCGCGGGCCATGCGCGACTCGTTCGACACGCTGCGTATGCTCGACGGCGAGGTGGCGTTCCACAGCCTGCCGGCGCTGGGAGCCAGGCTCGGCGTCGATCTCGACCGGCTGCCGGTATCGCTCAAGGTATTGCTCGAGAACCTGCTGCGGCACGAAGACGGTGTCACGGTGACGGCGGACGACATCGCGGCACTGGCAAGCTGGCCCGATCCGGCGGCGCTCGGGCGGGAGGTGGCGTTTCATCCCGTGCGCGTGCTGATGCCGGATTCGTCCGGCGTGCCGTTGCTCATCGATCTTGCCGCCATGCGCGACGAGATGGTCGCGCGCGGCCTCGATCCGCGTCGTGTCGATCCGATGATTCCGACCGACCTCGTGATCGACCATTCGGTTCGCGCCGACGTCGCCGGCAGGCCGGATGCGTTTGCGCGTAACCTGCATGGCGAACTTGAGCGCAATCGCGAGCGTTACGGCGTCGTCCGCTGGGCGATGGCACAATTCGAGAATCTGCGGGTCGTGCCGCCGGGCAACGGCATCGTCCATCAGGTCAACATCGAGCGCTTCGCACAAGTGGTCGCGTGCGGCGTGCGGGACGGCCAGACCCTGGCCTTCCCCGACAGCCTGGTTGGCATGGACAGCCACACGCCGATGGTCAATGCCCTCGGCGTCTTCGGTTGGGGCGTCGGCGGCATCGAAGCGGCGACAGCCATGTTTGGCCAGCCGGTCGGGCTGCCGACACCGCGTGTCGTCGGCTGCCGCCTGATCGGCGAACCACGTGCGGGCGTGATGTGCACGGATATCGTGCTGGCCCTCACGCGTTTCCTGCGCGGGCCGGACGTGCTCGCGGCGGTGGTGGAGTTCTGTGGCCCGGCGCTCGACCGGCTGCCGCTGCCCGATCGCGCCACTATCGCCAACATGGCGGCTGAGTACGGCGCCACGATGGGATTCTTTCCGGTTGACGCCGAGACGCTGCGCTATCTGGCGCAGACCGGGCGTGCAGCCGCGCAGATCGCGCTGGTCGAACGCTACACCAAGGCGCAGGGCTTGTGGCGGACCGGCGAGCCGGCGTTCGAAACCATATTGGAATTCGATCTCAGTACCGTGGAGCCGGCGCTGGCGGGGCCGTCGCGGCCGGAGAGCCTGGTGGCGCTGACGGACGCGCCGCAGCGTTTCCGCACCGCCTTCGCCGCGCGCGGTACCGCGGAGGCCCGCCCGCCGCCGGTCACGTCCGCGTCGCGACCGTTGCAACATGGCGACATCGCCATCGCCGCGATCGCGTCCTGCACCAACACGGCAAACCCGTATCAGATGATCGCGGCCGGATTGCTCGCCCGCAACGCCGTCGCCAAAGGGCTGCGTGCGAAACCCTGGGTCAAAACCTCGTTCTCGCCGGGATCGCGCGTGGTTCCCGCCATGCTGGACAAGGCCGGACTGAGCGCAAGCCTGGACGCGCTCGGCTTCCAGGTCGTCGGCTTCGGCTGCATGAGTTGCGGCAGCGGTTCCGGCGCGCTGGCCGAGGAAATCGCCGCCGAGATCGCGGCGCGGGACCTGGTGGCGGTCGGTGTGATCTCCAGCAACCGGAATTTCGATGGACGACTGAATGCCTCCGTCCGCGGTACGTTTCTCGGCTCGCCGCCGCTGGTGGTGGCCTATGCGATTGCCGGCTCGATCCTGCACGACCTGACGCGGGACAAACTTGGCGACGACGCGGATGGCCGGCCGGTATGTCTCGCGGACATCTGGCCGGATGCCGCCGAGATACGCGCCAGTCTCGATGCCGCGCTTACCGGGGAGCTGTTCCGGGCAACCTACGCCGTCTTCGCCGATCCGGGGCCGGAATGGGCAGCGATCCCGCACGGCACCGCGCCGGTGTTCGCCTGGGACAAGGACAGCATGTTCCTCCGCCGGCCGCCGTTCCTTGACGATGCGGCCGACACCGACCAACCGATCCGCAACGCCCGCATCCTGCTGATGCTCGGCGACGACATCACCACGGATCATATATCCCCTGGCGCAACGATCCCGTTGAATACCGAAGCCGGTGCATACCTGGCGGGGCATGGCGTGCAAGTTGCAAGGTTCGGCAGCTATATCGGCCGCCGCGCGAACCATGAGGTGATGGTCCGCGGCACCTTCGCCAATCTGCGTCTACGTAACGAACTCGTCCCGGACCGCGAGGGCGGCTTCACCCGGCATCAACCGAGTGGCGAGGAAATGACCGTGTTCGGCGCCGCCGAGCGCTATCGCGCCGAGGGGACGCCGGCGATCGTGGTTGCCGGCCGCAACTACGGCTGCGGTTCATCCCGCGACTGGGCGGCAAAAGGCACTCGCCTGCTCGGTGTGCGCGCGGTGCTCGCCGAAAGCTTCGAACGCATCCACCGGTCGAACCTGGTCGGCATGGGCGTACTGCCGTTGCAGTTCACGCCTGGCATGTCGCGTCACAGCCTTGGCCTGACCGGCGCGGAGACGTTCGACATCGCCGATATCGCCGCGGCGCTGGTGCCCGGCTCGATGGTCCCGGTTCGGTTGAACCGCGCATCCGGGCTTGCCGAAACGGTGCAATTGCTCTCCCGCGTTGATACCCGTCGTGAGGCGGAGTGGGTACGGCACGGCGGCATCCTGCCGTACGTGATGAACGAATTGGCGGCAGCATGAGCAGCAGCGCGCAGCCCAGCGTGACCGCGCGGGTTTGCGAATGGATTGTCGCGTGCGGGCGCGCGCCGCTCGATGAGCGATTGCTGCCGGCGGCGCGCCAGTTGTTCCTCGACGGGATCGCCGTGGGGGTGGCCGGCGCGCGGCTGGAGGAAGCGCCGCGCATCCTCGCCGCGCATTTCGCCGATCCCTTGACCGGGACGGGCGGCGGCACCGCGGCGTCGCTGCTGGGCCTGGATGCACGGCTCGGCACCGTGCCGGCGGCCCTGGTCAACGGCGCGGCGATGCACGTGCTCGACTTCGAGCCGATGTGGCTTCCCGCGACGCACGCACTGTCGCCGGCACTGGCGCCGGTGCTGGCGCTCGGCGAGACGTTGGGCAGCAGCGGGGGGAAAATCCTCACCGCGATGGTGCTCGGCATCGAAATCCAGGGCCGGCTTCGCGCGGCGGCGGGCGCGCTTGAATCGCATGAGCTGCGCTTTCACCCGCCCGGCTTCGTCGGCCCGATCGGCGCCGCCGTTGCCGCGGGGCATCTGCTGGACTTCGACGCGGACCAGTTCGCCAACGCGATCGGCATCGCGGGCTCGCGGTGTGGCGGCCTGTTCGTCAACCTCGGCACGATGACCAAGGCAACGCACTGCGCCTATGCCGCGGCGCTCGGCCTGGAAGCCGCGCTGCTGACCAGGCGCGGCTTCACCGGCTGTCCCACGTTGTTCGACGCGGCACCGCAAGACTACGCCCAGGCCTTCTTCCCGCGCGGCTTTGACGCGGAGGCATTGCTCCACTTCGGACAGCCGTTGCGGATCGAGGACCCCGGCTATGCGATCAAGATTTTCCCGGCGAAGTTCTCGACTCATTATGCCATCACCGCCGCACTGATGGCGCGGCCGCAGATCCCGTCGCCCGAGGCGATCCGGAGCGTGCGGATCACCGCCGCCGATGTGCCGTCGAGCGACCGTCCGCACCCGCGCAGCGGGCTGGATGGCAAATTCAGCCTGCAATACACCGCCGCCGCAGCCCTGCTCGACGGCCATGTCGGTCTCGCCAGCTTCACCGACGAGCGGCTGGCGCGCGCCGACATGCAGTCGCTGCTTGGCAAGGTCGAAACGACGCTGTCGCGCGACATTCCGAGCATCTATACCGCCGGCCGGTATCTCGACCTGGAGGTAACGCTGCAGGACGGATCGATCGTCCGAACCCGCTGCGAACGGCCGCGCGGATCGTGGGGCGCGGCGCCGATCACCGCCGACGAACATCACGCCAAAGCGCGAGACTGCCTCGCGACCTGGCTTGCGCCCGGCGCCGTCGCTGACTGCATCGCACAATGCGACGAGATCGACAGCCTGGACCCACAGGGCGTACGCGCGCTGCTGCGGCTGGCCAGTAGCGGCGAGACGGCGCCATGCTGCTGATCGGGTGGTTTGCCCCCACCATCGAGACCTAGGCGAACATGGCGCCGCCGCTTGCCAGATTCACGTTCGGCGAACGGACCATTGCCATCGATGTGCCGCATCTCGCCTTCGCGACCGCGATCGCCGGCTGGTGCATCTGGTTTTGCCAGGATGCGTGGCGCGCTCAGCGGGATGTGGAAAACCTCATCATGATCCTGCCGGCGTCCGTCCTGGCGGTGATCCTGTACGTCTTCGTAGCGGCCGGATGCGTCCGTATCGTCCGCAGCCCGGAGCACGACGCGGCCGCGCCACGCCAGCCGCTCGGCCCGGGGATGGCTGGGAAAATCGCCGGCACGATGGCATTGCTCTCAGCCTACGTGATTGCCGCACCGCTGATCGGATTCGATGTCGTTTCCTTCGTCTATATCCTGACGATGCTGTGGTTTCTTGGCGAACGCCGCATCGTTGTGCTGCTGCTTGGTCCGGCGCTGTTCTGCACGATCGCCATCTATTGTTTCGACACGATCCTCGCGACCCCGCTGCCGCTGCTGTTCTTTTCGGGAGACGCGTCGTGATCGACCTGGCCGCGCTTGCCGCCGCCGTGCACTTGCTCGGCAGCTCGTGGCAGCCCTGGATGGTGGTCGTTCCCGGCATTCTCATCGGCCTGATCGTGCACGCCGTCCCCGGACTGACCACATCGATGGCACTGGCAATCTGCCTGCCACTGATCCCGTACATGGATTACCTGCAACCGCTGAATTTCAAGACCGCCATGTACGCAGGGGCGCTGTTTGGCGTGGCGATCCCGGCGATTCTGCTCAATGTGCCTGGTTCCGCCGCCGCCGTCGGAACGACGTTCGACGGCTTCCCGATGGCGCAGGCCGGGCGCCACAACGAAGCTCTGGGCCTGGCGCTCGCCGCATCCTGCGCGGGCCAGGCGATCGCCTATCTGCTGCTGTTGTGTTTCGCGGAACCGATTGCCGCCTTCGCGATCCGGCTCGGTCCGCCGGAAATGCTCGTCGTCGCGCTGTGGGGCATGACACTGATCGCGCGTCTGCGTGGACGCCACCTCGCGCGTGGCTTGCTCGCCGGCGTGTTCGGTCTGCTGTTGGGAACCGTGGGCCTGAGCGTGCGCGGTGCCGCGCGCGGCACCTTCGGTTTCGACCTGTTGCTCGACGGCATTCCCATCGTCCCGGCGATCGTTGGCCTGTTCGCGGCCGCCGAGCTGTTCAACCTCGTAGGCCACGACTACATCGTTGACGACCTGACGAACCGCCGCGTGGATGCCGGCCGCATCCTTGCCGGGATGCGCGACACGTTTCGCTACCCCGGCACGCTGCTCCGCGGTGCGCTGCTGGGCAGCAGCATCGGCATTCTTCCCGGCGGCCATGCCATCGCCAATCTGCTGTCCTATTCGGAAGCGCAACGCGCAGCGAAAGATCCGGAGAAATTCGGCACGGGCGATCCGCGCGGGATCATCGCCGCGGAGTCGGCCAATGCCAGCTCCGAAGGCGGCTCGATGGCAACGTTGCTCGCCCTCGGCATCCCAACCGGCGGGGCGACGGCGGTCATGCTGGTCGCGTTCGGCATGCACAACATCACCGGCGGTCCCGCCTTCATGCGCGACCATACCGATCTGGTTTACGCCGTCATCCTCTCCAGCCTCGCGCAGGTCGGCATTCTGGCCGTGGTCGGCTTCGGCTTCATCTTCGTGGCCGGCTTCGTGGTCAAAGTGCGGCTGCGCATGCTCGTCCCGATCGTTCTCGCACTGGCGGTCATCGGCAGCTTTGCGCTGGCGCAGAACATGGCGGGCCCGATCACGCTGGCGGTCTTTGCCGTGATCGGCTGGCTGATGCAGCGGTTCGATTACCCGGTTGCCGCGGTCGTTGTCGGACTCTTGCTCGGCCGCCTGACCGAGGGGGCGCTGTTGCGGACCTATCAGATGAGCGGCGGCGAGATCGGTTTCATGGCGACGCGGCCTATTGCCTTGGGGATGCTGGTGTTGTTCGCCGTCTCGGTCGCGCTGCCCTATCTGCGACCGGCCCGTCCCCGCGTGGCGGCAAGCGGGTAGCGGAGGAAAATGTGACGGTGAAACGCAGACGTCTTCTTGCCGCGGGGGCGGCGGTTCTTGCTTCGTCGCGCCTCGCACCGGCGCAGGCCGATGCGTGGCCGCGACGCCCCATGACCATTCTCGTACCGTTCGACGTCGGCGGCAGCGCCGACCGGCTCGCGCGCGGCCTGGCCCAGTTCATGCCGAAATATCTCGGCCAGCCGATGACCGTGGTCGATCGGGCCGGCGCCGGAGGCCTGATCGGGACCACGTGGTTCCTGCAGCAGCCGCCGGACGGCTATACCGTGATGCTGACGCCGGCGACGCCGTTCATCCCGGTCAACATCCTGGTCACCCACGCGCACTACACGCTCGACTCGTTTACGTTCGTCAACGCGCAATGGACGGACTACACGATCCTGCTGGTCCCGAAGGACCGTCCGTGGCGTACCGCGGCCGAGCTGATCGACGCGATTCGTGCCCATCCCGGAAAGATCAGTACTGGCGCCGATTTCGGGTCGGTCGGCCACATCACGACGATGGCCCTGCTGAACGCGCTCGGACTTGGTCCCGACGCGGTGCGGATCGTCACCTTCGACGGAGCAGGCGCGATGCGGACGGCGCTCGCCGGCGGGCAGGTCGATTTCAATATCGGCCAGGCCGAAGGCGCCGAGTTCATCAGCGGCTTCGTGCGCCCGCTGGCCGTGTTTCTCGACCACCGCGTGCCGGAGTACGACGCGCCGCCGATCAACGAGGTGCTGAAGGCCTACCATACCTCGGTGCCGCTGATCAGCGGCTCGGTCCGGAGCTTCGTCTTCCCGGCCGTCTTCAAGGCGAAACATCCGGATGATTACGCCAGGTTTGTTGCGGCCTATCGCGCCACGCTCGACGCGCCCGAGTTTCGCAAGTGGCTGCGCGACAACCAGATGGCCGGCGACTGGGTGGGCGAGGAACGAACCACCGAGATCATCCGCGCCAATTTCGAGGCGCTGAAGCAATACAAGGATCTCATCAAGGCCTGACCCGTACGCAATGGAAAAATCATCCATGACCCGATGCCGTTTCTGGTCCATCGCCGTTCTTGCGGCCATGGTTCTCACTATTCAGCCCTCGGTGGCGGACGACATCGTGTCGTCCTGGGCGGCGACGAAGCTGCCACCCCCGCCGCCGCTCAAGCCAGTGAACGTCGAGGCGAGCCAAACCGCGCTGCTGCTGCTCGATTTCTCTACCGGCACGTGCAATCCGGCGCAGCGCCCGCGCTGCTTCGCTTCGCTCCCTACCGTGACCAAGCTGCTGGCGGAAGCCCGCTCGCACGGCGCGCCCGTCGTCTACAGCACCGTGCCGAACGGTTCGGTTAGCGATACGCCCGCAGTGCTTGCGCCGCGGCCTGACGATCCGGTTGTCAGTTCAGGCGCCGACAAGTTCTTCGACACGGATCTGGCGAACATCCTCAAGGCGAAGCACGTCCGCACCGTGATCGTGGCCGGTACGATCGCCCAGGGGGCGGTGCTCTACACGGCAAGTTCCGCGGCGTTGCACGGCTACGATGTGATCGTGCCCATCGACGGGATGTCGGCGAGCGACGCGTTCGGCGAACTGGCCACGACCTGGGTGCTTGCCAACGGGCCGGCCAGCGTGTCGCGGCATGTCACTCTGACCCGATCGGACATGATCAGCTTTGGTGCGCACAACTAAGCGCCTGCCGAGGAACAAACGAATCACCATGCGGCGCAGCATCGTCCGTCCCGTCATGGCGAGCCCCCGGGTCAAGTGCCCGGGGGCAGGCTCCGGCCCGCCATCAACGACTTTGCGGCTCACATAAAGGAAAGTCGTGGATGGTCCGCCTGCGCGGACCATGACGAATGGGGCACGGTCCGCACGTCAACTGACGCAGTTATTCCGCGGCGAGCCCTAAAGAGTTCGCCGGACGAGGCCGGCTCGCGGCGACGCTCCGCTCAGCCGCTTGCTGCGCTTCGTTCATGATCCCCATGCGCGGGTGTTGGCGCGGGCGCTGGAGCCCGCCACGAAACGGCCGAGGATCAGGGCGGTGTCGGGCGGGTAGCCGAACCGCCCGGCGACCACGGTTGCCCAGATCAGAAGATGGTCCAGAGGTAGAGCAGGAAGACGTTGTTGTTGGAGGCGTTGCGCCCGTAGCCGTCATAGTTCGAGCTGGCGCCATTGTAGTCGGCATAATACATGTACTGGGCGCCGACCTTGAGATTGAGCCACGGGCGCCACAGGGAGTCGTCCTTGCCGAACGGCACCCAGTCGGCCTCGATGCTGAAGCCGTTATAGTTGGGTGAGTTGTTGGCGAAGCCCGCGAAGTCGGCGCCGAGCTGGTAACCGGTCTGGTAGGAAATCGGGTTGTTCGATCCGAATCCGGCGAACCAGCTCAGGACCACGCCGTAGGTGTTGTCGTACCAGTATTGCGCGCTGACATTGATCGTGTTGAGTCCGTAGTTCGATCCCAGGCTGGTGCCATTGCTGGCATTGTAGTTCGCGGCGCTGGCCGTCAGGTTCTCGTTCTCGTGCACGAAAATGCCCTGTACGGTGACGATGTTGTGGCCGGTGCCGAGGAACTGATAGCCGCCGTCAATCGCATAGTCGGTGTAGCTGTCCTGACCGGTGCCGAATTGCGGGTTGATGTTGGCGTGCAGCATGGTGCCGCCGACCCAGGCCGCGTTGACGTCCCAATCCCATTCGTATGCGGCTCGGACATAGGGCATGAGGTTGTTGCTGGCCGGCCCGCCCTCGGTGCCGAGCCGGGTGGAGAGCCACGGGCTCTGCGCCCCGTAGGCGCCGGCTTCGACATAGAGGTGCTGGTTGTACCATGCGTAGCCCGTCGCGCCGATGACGTTGCCCGCGAACGCGCCACTGAGCAGCGTCGCGGCGCCCGGCATGATCTCGAGCTGGTTGGTATAAAATGGGTATCCCCAGGCGAAGGTGCTGTTGTACGGATCCTGCACCGTCGGGTTGTTGTTCACCGACATCCCCAGGACCAGGTCGTTGCCGAAAGCCTGGACGGTGGTCACGTAGGGGCGGAGATCGGTATTGTCGAGCACGAAGGTATTATCGAAGTCGGAATAGGTGAACTGGATGAATCCGCCGGTGTGGCTGCCGATGCCGCCGGCGACGAAGCCGCTGACCTGGTCGAGCGATACGTTGTTGTTGTTGTTGTAGTGCTGCGGCACCGCGTCGGCCGGGTAGCTCTTGCCGACATTGGTGAACGATCCCATCGCCATGGCTGAAAACGGGATCTCGGACGCCAGTCCCTCGCCGCCGCGCTGGGTATAGCCGGTGATCTTGAACGCTCGACCGAGCGGCGTCAGTTGCGGCCCGAAGGCGCCGACGTGGCAGGCGGTACAAGCAAGCCCCGTCTGTGTCGCGAATGCAGGAACGGCTTGTGCCGGGCGCTGTGGCACCAGGAGGACGGCCGCTGCGATGACGAGGACCGCGGTGCCGAGGCCGATGGCCCGGGGGCCGCTTGAGGGACTGCGCAACATTGGTTTCCGGTTTCCCCAGTGCTTATGAGCGCCGCACTGTTCGGGGGATTTTCACCGCCCGCCTTGATCTGGATCAATGCCATCGGAAGCCCAGGCGACACACTCCGGGAACGGTTGCCACGGAGCACCACCATGCGCGCTCGTCCCTTGTGCGTTCCGCTGTTGGCGAGCGCAGTTTTTCTGATGTTGGCCAATGCTGCGCCGCAACAAGCGCAGGCTGCCGATCCGGCGGCCGGCGAGGCGGTGTTCCGTTCGCAGTGCGGCATCTGCCATTCCCCGAAGCCCGACCGCAACATGATTGGCCCGACGCTTTTCGGGGTGGTCGGTCGCACGACCGGTTCCGTGCCGGGTTACGCCTTTTCGGTGTCCAACAAGAACTCCAACATCACCTGGACGCCCGAGGTCCTGGACAAGTACCTGGACTCGCCAAAAGTCGTGATACCCGGAACGAAAATGCCGTACGCCGGGCTCAAGGACCCGACCAAGCGCGCCGATCTGATCGCCTATCTTGAGACCCTGAAATAACCGGAAGCCGGAGCTTCCAGAAGCGCCCGTCCAGGAGGACAACATGATCCCGATACGTCGCTTCCCTTCGCGCCGGCAGGTCCTTGGTGGAGGGCTCGCGCTGGGGGCGCTCGCGGCGCCATTCGTGCGCGTCCGGGCGGCAGCGCCGATTCGTATCGGCTTCCCGATACCGCTCACCGGGCCTTACGAGGAGGAGGCGCTGGACATGCTGCGCGGCGGCCACGTCGCGGTCGCCATGTTCAACGAGCAGGGCGGACTCGGCGGCCAGATGGCGGAGCTGGTGGCCCGCGATGATGAGCTCGATCCGGCCAAAGCCACCGAAGTGACCCGCGACCTGATTGCGAATGACCACGTCGCCTTCATCACCGGCGGGCTTTCCGCGTCAGTGCAACTGGCGATCAACCAGGTGACAAAGGAAGCGAAGGTACTGTTCAATTCCATCAGCCAGTCGGATGCCATCGTCACCGTACCGAACTGGAGTCCCTATACCTTCCACGAGGCGCTGACCCCGCACATGACGACCCAGGCGGTGGGCCGTTACGTGTTTTCCAACTATCTGAGGAGGGTCGCATTCCTGGTCGCCGATTACGCGTTCGGCAACGAGATGGTGGCGGGTTTCGAGGCCGCGGGAAAGGAGTTCGGCATTGATGTCGTGGCAACCCTGCGCCATCCGCTCGGCACCAACGACTTCCGCCCCTATCTGCTGCAACTCCTGACGGCCAAGCCGAACGTGGTGATTCTCTGCAATTTCGGCCTCGACCAACGCAATTCGATCCAGCAGGCGGACTGGATGGGGCTCAAGCACATCATCAAGTTGGTGGCGCCGGTGATGGACTTCACGCAGCGCCTCGCGCTCGGTCCGGAAGCCTATGAGGACGTGCTGGGCGGCACGTCGTATTACTGGCGGCTCGAGGACACGATACCGAGCGCACGACAGTTCAACACCCGCTTCCGCACGATGCACGATGGCCGCGTGCCATCCGATTATGGCGCGCTCGGGTTCGCCGGAGTCATGACGGTACTCACCGCCGCGAAAAGCACAGGCAGCATTGCCACGGACAAGCTCGTCGCGGCGATGCAGGGCATGAAATACGATCTGTACAAAGGACCCGAGTACTACCGGGCTTGCGACCAGCAAGCGGTGCAGTCGGCGCTGATCGTGGACAGCCAATTCAGCGTCAGCCCGAACGATATGGACATTTTCAGGATCGTGCAGGTCAATCCACCCGACGAGGCAGTGTTGCAGAGTTGCGTCACCGAGGGGCATAGCTAGAAGCGGCCGGATAGCCGGATGCGGGCCACGACCGTCCAGATAGGGCAGAAGTAACCGCGCGCTCTGCCACGGCCCATAAGCGGGAAAGGCCGGAACGCCGTGGCGTGCGGCCGCAAGGACGTCGAACGCGGGTTCGGCCGGGTATGCCTGCCACAATTCGGGGTCGTCGCCCGTCGCAAAGCCGCGCGGCATCGGGCCCGCATATGTGGTTGGGATGATTGATATTTTCAGCGAACGGCCACGTTGCCGCGGCCAGCCGTCTCGACCAGAACGCCAATGATATCGACGATCCGAGCGCCATCCGCACCGGGCGGCCATTTTCCTCGACGTAGTTGCTTCAGTCTGATAACTCCATGCCGTGACCGAGCCACGCGACCCGACCCTTGATGTGCTGCTCGACCTCGACGGCCCGGTGCTCGTCGTGGACCCGGAGGGCGGCCATCGGGTCCGGTTCGTGGTGACGCGGGTGCCGGCGGAGAAGCCGCACGGGCTCGATTACTCGCTGACGCTGCACGGGCCGGATGGCGAGCGGCTGGTCGGTTTCGACAACGCCCCTACGGTGGCGAAGCAGAAGCGCGGTGAACCATAGGATCATCGCCACCGGCTGCGGACGATCAAGGCTTACGACTACCGGGATGCGGCGATGCTGCTCGGCGATTTTCGGACGACAGTGGACGTGGTGTTGCGCGAGACAGGAGTGATCCCATGACGACGCTGAAAGTGGGCATCGCCAGCTACGAGGACATGAAGGCCCGCACGATGGCTGTGGCGCGCGGCGAGCACCGCATCGCGCCCGACGAGCCGAACGTGTGGTTCGCGTCGACGGAATCCTTCGCCAAGGTGCTGTCGGCGGGCAACCGTGACCTGTTGCGGGTGATCGTGGAACAGGCTCCCGGTTCGCTGGACGAACTGGCGCGGATCACCGGCAAGGCGAAGTCGAACCTGTCGCGCACGCTGAAGACGATGGCCGGCTACGGCCTGGTCCGCCTGGAACGCGGCGAACGGGGCCGGATCACGCCGAAGGTCACGCATGATCGGGTGGAACTCGACCTGCCGCTGAGCTGGCCGCGGAAGGCGAGCTGAACCATGACCGCTTGGCGGCGAGGAAGCCGGACCGTCGCCAGCCCGTAAGCGATCCGCGATCGGGCCCGGGCCGACGCCGACGGCGCCCAGGTACTGGCGGAAAGCGCGGAGCACCGGGCGGTCACGCCCGCCATGGTCGAACAACGGCCCGCGAGCGCATCCGGATCGACGGCGGCGGCTATCGCCGAGACCCCCTGCGCGCACTGGCCCAGCGTGTCGCGATCGCGGACAAGGAAGTCCGCATCATGGGATCGAAGGGCGACTTGCTCCGAACGCTCGCCGCCGCCTCGGGCGTAAAATCGGCTACGCCCGGCGTTCGCAGTTCTGTTCTGAACTGGCGGAGAGGGAGGGATTCGAACCCTCGGTACCCCGCAAAGAGTACAACGGTTTTCGAGACCGCCCCGATCGACCGCTCCGGCACCTCTCCGCGCATGGTGTCGCCCGATCAGACGGGTCGGCCGGCGGCGCGGCGCCTTATAGGCGCGGCAGCACCCCGCCGCAACCAAGCCGTCGCACACCTCGCCCGCGGCGCGGGAAAGGTCGCCGCGCGGCGGCGGGTGAGGGTGCCGCGGTACGCCGGATGAGAATGCCGCATGCCGACCCGAGCACCCTCACCCTCGGTGCTCACGCACCTCGCGTTGGTCCGCTTCGCGGCCCAACCCCGCTCTCGCGGGAGAGGGATCATACCGGGTGTTGCTATGCCGCCGGGGCCGGCCCAAATTTCCGCGGCGGGCGAACCGTACCGCCCAGACTGCCACAGAAGGTGCACACAGATGGACTTCGACCTGTTCGTCATCGGCGGCGGCTCGGCCGGCGTGCGCTGCGCTCGCATCGCCGCGGGCCACGGCGCCCGCGTCGGCATCGCCGAGGATCGCTTCTGGGGCGGCACCTGCGTCAATGTCGGCTGCGTGCCGAAGAAGCTGCTGGTGCAGGCGGGCGAATACGGCGCCTGGGCGGACGACGCGGCCGGCTTCGGCTGGACCATCAAGAAGGGCCCGCACGACTGGCGCAAGCTGATCGCCGCCAAGGACCACGAGATCGGCCGGCTCAACGCCATCTACCGGAAATTGCTCGACACCGCCGGCGCGACGATCTTCGACGCGCGCGCGGTGTTCCTCGATCCGCACACGCTGGATGTCGGCGGCAAGCGCGTCACCGCCGAGCGCATCGTCATCGCCACCGGGGGACACCCGGAACGCGTCCCGATCCCCGGCGCGGAACTCGGCATCATCTCGGACGACGCGTTCTTCCTTCCGCGCATGCCGGAGCGCATCGCCATCGTCGGCTCCGGCTACATCGCGGTGGAGTTCGCCGGCATCTTCCAGGCACTCGGCGCCGAGGTGCACCTGATCTACCGCCAGCCGCTACCGCTGCGCGGCTTCGACCAGGACCTGCGCGAGGGCCTGGCCGAGGCGCTCGGCACCCAGGGCGTGTCGCTGCATCCCGGCTGCCGGCCGCTGAAGCTGGAAGCCGACGGCGACCGCCGGGTGCTGACCTTCGGCGACAACCGCACGGTGACCGCCGACCTGGTGTTCTTCGCCACCGGCCGCCGTCCGGCGACGGAACATCTCGGGCTCGACAAGGCCGGCGTGCGCCTGAACGACAAGGGTGCGGTCATCGTGGATGCGTCGCTGCGCGCGACCCAGCCGCATATCTACGCGATGGGCGACGTGACCGATCGCGTCAACCTGACGCCGGTTGCCACCGCCGAGGGCCACGCGCTCGCCGACACGCTGTTCGGCAAGCATCCGCGCAGCATCTCGCTGGCCAACGTACCGTCGGCGGTGTTCTCCACGCCGCCGATCGCCTCGGTCGGGCTGACCGAAGAGCAGGCGGCGGCGCATGGGCCGGTGGATGTCTACGTGACGAAGTTCACGCCGATGCGGCATACGCTGTCGGGCCGGTCGCGCCGGTCGATGATGAAGCTGGTGGTGGAGCAGGCGACGCAGCGCGTGCTGGGCGTGCACATGCTGGGCGAGGATTCGCCGGAGATCATGCAGGGCATGGCGATCGCCGTGGTGATGGGCGCGACCAAGGCGGACTTCGATCGCACCATCGGCATCCACCCGACGGCAGCGGAGGAATTCGTGACGCTGCGCACGCGCACGCGGGTTGCCGGGGTCGCGCAGGCCGCGGAATAGACCGGTCCGGCACGCGGTTCCGCTGCGCTACCGGGCCGCGGCCGCGGTTGCGGTTGCGGTTGCGGCGGGCCGGAGCGACAGCTTGCGCCGCTGTTCACCAAGCATTAGCACCTGTAGCTGAAAATCGGCGGTGTCATTCCT
>JBEKNT010000049.1:0-23656 GCA_049522565.1 Acetobacteraceae bacterium | reverse complement strand
GTCGCGCGACAGGTTGCCGAAACCGGCGGTATTCGGACCGAGCAAGCGGATGCCGGCGGTGCGGCAGACCGACAGGAGCTCGGCCTGGCGTGCCTTGCCCTCCGCGGTGCCGGTCTCGCCGAAGCCGCCGCCGACGATCAGCGCCGCACCGGCGCCGCACGCGGCGGCCTCACGCAGTGCCGATGCACAGGCCGAAGCGGGTATGCACAGGGCGACCAGGTCGACGGGCTCGCCGATCGCGGTGAGCGACTTGCAGGTGCGGCGGCCAAGGATCTCCGGCGCCGTGGGATTGACCGCGTAGACCGGCCCGGGAAACGTCGCGAGGTTGCGCAGGAATTGGTAGCCGGCCTTGTCGGGCGATGTCGAAGCGCCGACCACGGCGATAGAGCCTGGTGCGAACAGGCGCTGCAAGGATTCGGCGTTGGCGCGCATCGGCGGCTCCTGGAGACGGGGTGTGGGCAAGTGGCTATGCAAGGCTCCTCCCCTTGAGAGAGGGGGTTGGGGGGAGGGGTGCTCACTCGCACCGTCCGCGGTTGTACGCACTCCTCCCCCCAGCCCCCTCCCTCAAGGGGAGGGGGAGAAGACAGCGGCTACAACTCGCTGCGGCTGGTTTCGCGGGCGTACCACAGCGCGGTCAGTGCAATGGCGCCCACCACGATGTAGTACAGATCCACCGACCAGAACGCGCCGTGCGACCATGCCAGCAACGCGGTTGCCAGCATCGGTGCCAGGCCGCCGCCCAGCAGCGTGCCGATCTGCTTGCCGAGCGAGGCACCGCTGAACCGCACGCTGGTGTTGAACAGTTCCGGGATGATGCTGCCCTCGGGGCCGAACATCAGCGGATGGATGACGCCGGCGCCGAGCGTGATGGCCAGGATCACCAACAGCGGGTTCTTCGTGCTGAGGATGAAGAAGAACAGGCTGACATACAGCATCGCCAGGATCACGCCCGTCGCCCACAGCGGCCGGCGTCCCACCTTGTCCGACAGCCGGCCGAACGCCGGCATGGTGAACAGCGCGAGGACGTTAGACAGCAGATAGGCGATGGTGAGAACGCTGGTGGTCATGTGCAGGGTGCGGGCGCCGTAGGCCATGGCGAAGATCGTCACCAGGTAGGAGAACGCCGACGACCCCGCCGCGATGGCGGTGGCGATCGCCCACGGCTTCTTGTAGCCGCGCACCACGTCCGTCACCGGCGTCTTGCTCACCTTCTCTTCTGCCTTGGCGCGCAGGAACACCATCGACTCGCTGACGCTCAGCAATAGCCCGCAGGCCACCAGCATCAACACAAAGCTGGCCAGGAACGGCAGGCGCCAGGCCCAGGCGGTGAAGCCGCTGCCGAGGAAGTAGCTCAGCGGGATCACCATCAGCGAGGCGCAGATGATGCCGATCGGTCCGGCTGCCTGTGGAAATGCGCCGTAGAAGCCGCGCTTCTCCGTGGGTGCCCACTCGATCGCGAGCAATGCGGCGCCGATGGACTCGCCGCCGAGCGCGAAGCCCTGCACGAACCGCAGCAGCAGCAGCAGCAGCGGCGCCGCGATGCCGATGGCGGCATAGCCGGGCAGGCAGCCGATCAGCATCGATGCGGTGCCCATGATGGCGACCGCCTGGATCACCGGCCATTTGCGCCCGAGCCGGTCACCGAAATGACCGAAAAAGATACCGCCCAGCGGCCGCGCGAGGAAGCCGGCCGCGAAGGTGCCCCACACCGCGATGATGCCCACCACAGGATCGAGCTTCGGAAAGAACAGCGTGTCGAACACCAGCGGTGCGACCACGCCATAGAGGAAGAAGTCGAACCATTCCAGTGCCGTACCTATTGTGGCGGCGGCAATCACCCGCCCGAAGGCGTGCGGCAGCGACGGCGGCACCGAAACCGCCGGTCCTGCGCGTTCCAAAAGTGTCGTGCCGTCAGGCATGTTCCACCTTCCGGGCGCTGTGCGCCATTTGCTGGAGAGACGTGACCTTGTCGTCCACGGTGCGCTGGATGTGTGCGAGCTGCGCCGCCGAGAGATGCTTGTATTTGCCGATCAGCTTCAGATAGGCCTCGACCGGAACCGGATGTTCCACCGGATGCGTCAGCCGCAGGCCGCTCGCCGGCGTGTATTCCCACAGCACGACGAAATTCGTGCGCACCTGCATGCGGCACACTTCCGAGATATTGTCGCTGGGAATCCGCCAGCCGGTCGGGCACGGCGTGTAAACATGCAGATAGGCCATGCCGGTCTTCGCCACCTTGATCGCCTTGTCCAGCTTGTCGTAGTAGTCCTCCATGAAGCCGGTGGACGCGGTGGCGACGTAGGAACAGTTGTGCATCAGCATGATGAGGGGCAGGTTCTTGGCTTCGGCCGCCTCGCCGTGCAGGCTTTCGCCAACCGGCGTGGTGGAGGTCCATGAGCCGTACGGGGTGACGCCCGAGGCCTGCATGCCGGTGTTCATGTAGCCTTCGTTATCGACGCAGATGAACAGCATCGGGTCGTCACGCCCGGCGGCGCCGGACAGCGAGGCGAAGCCGGCATCGGCGGTGCCGCCGTCGCCGGCCAGCGCCAGCATCAGCACGTCCCGGCCGACCCGGTTGTACTGCCGCTTGATGCCGGCCAGCATCGACGCGGTGTTGGTCAGCAACGGATGGAAGATCGGTACCTTGCAGCCGGTCACGCCGTTGAAGCCGACGGTGCCCATGCCGGGAATGCAGCCGGGCGGCGCCGCGACCACGGTCTCCGGCCCGACTTTGCGCAGGGTGTGGCGGATCAGCAGCTCGCTGTTGCAGCCCTGGCAGCCGGCGAGGCCGCGGACGAACAGATCCTCGCGCTCGCCGTACTCATTGTAGATCTTCGCGGTGGTGCGCCATTCCAGCGCCTCGTGCGGGCAGACCTGCACGCAGGCCGGATCGCCGCCGCAGGTGTCGCATTTGGCCACCCGGCCGACCGCCGCGTCATAGGTGATGCCGGCATAGGCGCAGCCGACGGTGCACAACAGGCAGTCCACGCATTTGTCGCCGTCCCAGTCGATCACGCCCGTAACCGCGTTCTTGACCAGGGCGGCCGCCGGGCATTCGGGCACACATTTCGGATCGCCGCATTGCCGGCACAGCGCCAGTTCGTAGCCCAGCGTGCCGGTCCGGGCGAACGGCTCATTAGCCAGGATGCTGATGCGCGAATGCGCACGGTCGTCGCTGCCCGACTTCGCACGCGCGCAGGCCAGCATGCAGTCGCCGCAACCGTCGCAGCGCTCGGCGTGGAACTGGATGGTGTTGAAACTGCTGCCCATCGCCGCCTCCTACCGCCAGAGCTGCGACATCAGCCGCCGTCCGGTCGCCTGCGGATGGGCCAGAAAATCCGCCTTGCACGGCGAAAGGTCGGTCCGTCGCATGATCAGTTGCCACATGATCCCGGGGTCGACGAAATCGTCGATGCTGGAAATCCCCACGAGCCGTCCATCTCGCAGCACGATCCGCCGATACTTTCCCCGCCCCGCATCCACTTGCTCATCGATGTCGAATGCCGCGTCGTCGGGCAACTGCCCGCCCAGGCCGACCGACACCGAGTGATGCTCGAAATAATGGTAGGTGTTGAGCGACATCGCGCCGGGGAAATCCCGCACCACCGCGTCCTGCGCCATGTCCGCGCCGGCGATGCGGCCATGCTCCACCGCGCCGGGCAGGATGCCGTTGACCGCCTTGCCGCCCCAGAAACTGCGCGCCTCGGCCACGTCGCCGGCCGCCCAGATATCGGTGGCGCTGGTGCGCATGCGATCATCCACCAGAATACCGCGCCCGGTCTCGACTCCCGAACCTGCGAGATAGGCCATCGCCGGACTGACGCCGGTGCCCACCATCAGCAGGTCGGCGGTGATCGTCTCGCCATTGTCCAGCGTGACCGCGCAACCGTCGCCGTGACGTTCGACGCACGCCGGCGTGCGGCCCATCAGCAGGTGGGCGCCATTGCCGGCGAAGGCGCTCCGGATCATGTCGCCGGCGCGCGGGGAAAAATACTCGCGCAACGGCCGGCTGCGGACCAGAACCGAGACGGTCAAGCCAGCCTTGGCCATGTTCTCGGCGACATGCATCCCGCACAACCCGGCGCCGAGCACGATCGCCGATTTCGCCTGCCGCATCGCGTCACGCAACCGGATCGCATCGTCCATCGTGTGCAGCACATGCAGCGCCACGTCGGCGAGACCGGGAACCGACGGCACCACCGGCGTGCCTCCGGTGGCGAGCAACAGCTTGTCGTAAGTCCACACGGCGCCGGCGGCAGTGCGCACGGATTTCGACGCCGGATCGACGCCGGCCACTGCGGCATTGCGTTGCAGCGCGACGTTGTTCTGCGCGAAATAGGCGGCATCGCGCAGCACCACGTTCTCGGGTCGCGACCGGCCGGAAACGATGTACGGCAGAATGGTCGGCGAATACGGCAGCCGCGCATCGCTTGTCAGCATGGCGATGCTGCCGCCCTCGTCGTGCAGCCGGATCGCGGTTACCGCTTCCAGCGCTGCGTGGCTGCTGCCGACGATGAGGTATTTGCTGTGTGGCATGGCGGCCGCCTCAATCGTTCTCGTTGAGCCACACCGGGGCATCGGGCCGATCGCCCGCCAGGGCCTGGGCGGTGCGTGCGATAGCCCGGGAGAAATGCTCTTCGGTGATGTCGGCGCCGGACAGGCCGCCGATGAAGCTGACCGCCGGGATGCACCGGTTGGTGCGTTGCGCGGTGTGGTACAGCGCGCCGAGCGTCTCCTGGAACACCGGCCCGCAATTCCAGCCGAAGCCGACGGCGCGATCGACCACGCCGATGGCGTCCACCTTCGACAACGCATGCACCATCGCTTGCAGCGGGAACGGCCGGAAGGTCTTCACCTTGATCAGTCCAACGCGCTCACCGTTATCGCGCGCGGTGTCGACCGCGTTCTTCGCCGCCCCGGTCATGCTGCCGATGGTGACCAACGCGTATGCCGCGTCGTCGAGCCGATATTCCTCGACCAGCGGCGCATGCCGGCGACCGAAGCGCGCGGCCCATTCCGCATGCACGTCCTCGATCACCCGCAGCGCGGTCTGCATGCCACGGCACTGGCTCTTGCGATAACGTACGAAGGTGCGCGGCCCGATGCCGCCGGCACCGCCGGTCAGCGGGTCCACCGCCATCGGCCGCGCCGGATCGAGCGCGACGTGCCAGTTCACGTCCGGTGGCGGCAGGAACGCATCCACCGCTGCCTGGTCCGGCACCTCGACGCGCGTCACGCCGTAGCCGAGATAGTTGCCGTCGCAACAGACGTTGACCGGCAGCACCACGTCGCGGTTCTCGGCGATCTTGTAGGCCATGATGACGGTGTCGAGGACTTCCTGGCCGGTCTCGCAATACATCTGGATCCAGCCGGCCTCGCGCACGATCATCGCGTCCTGCTGGCCGCCCCACACGGTTTGCGGGCTCATCACGTCGCGGGTGACCAGCACGCAGACCAGCGGCAGCCGCATGCCGGGCGCGCGGATATAGGGTTCGAACATGAAGGCGAGGCCCGGCCCGCAGGTCGCGGTGAAGGTGCGCGCGCCGGCCAGCGCCGCGCCTTGCAAGGCCGACATCACCGAGTGCTCGCCTTCCAGGTTCATCAGGTCGGCGCGCAGGCTGCCGTCGGCGATCATCTGCGACAGATGCTCGACCAGCGACGATTGCGGCGTGATCGGATACACCGCGACGACGTCGGGTCGCGCCAGGGCGACGCCGATCGCCGCGGCCTCGTTGCCTTCGCAGACGACGACGCGCGGTGCGTTGACCAGTTCGCTCATTGCGCCGGCTCCTCAACCATGGTGATGGCGCGATGCGGACACTCGGTGGCGCAGACGCCGCAGCCCTTGCACGCGGCGAGATCGATATCGAACCAGCGCGGCTTTTCGACGATGCACTGCGCCGGGCAGTACACCCAGCACACCGCACATTTGACGCATTTCTCGCGATCCACCACCGGGCGCGCATTGCGCCAGTCGCCTGGCAGCATGGGGCTCAGTACCGTGCCGATGGAACTCAGGTCGTCGGGGATCGTCGCGGCGTCGAACATCTCATGCGATTGCCGGTGCATGCGACACCTCTCTGGCCAACTCGTGGACGATCGTCTCGGCATAGCCGCGCGTCATCGCCACCCGGTTTTGCTCCGCGCCGGCGTCGCGGAATTCGGCGGAGAGCAGGGCGTGCTGCAACGCCGCCAGCGACACCATGCCGGTGGTGCGCGCGAATGCAGCGAGCATGACCGTGTTGGTGATCGGCCGATGGAACACGTCCAACGCGATGCCGACGGCGTCGCATAGCCCGACCCGGGCGAGCGTGGCGGGCAGTTCGAGTTCGTCCAGCTTCGCCTTGGTGGCCTGCACCAGCGTGCCGCCCGGTGGCATGCCGGCGAAGATATTGACCGCTCGCGCCACCGTCGGGTCGATGCAGATGACGCAATCCGGATGATAGATGTTGGTCATCGCCCGTAGCGGCTTGCTGTCGCATCGGACGAACGCGGCAACCGGGGCACCGCGGCGCTCGAAGCCAAATGACGGGACGGCGACGACGAACTTGCCCTCGTCAACCAACGCCTGGGCAAGAATACTCGCAGCGATGACGGCTCCTTGGCCACCACGCCCATGCAGGCATATTTCGTACACGAACCGGGTCTCCAGACCTCTGGCTTATCGCCATCCAAATAATTCTGGGCCGGGAGCGAGCGTTCTGCATTGACGCAGATCAAAACCGCTCGGAGTCCAGCGGTCGGGAAATCGAGGCGGATAGCAAGCTTTCGACAGGAAGCAGTCCGCGCGCCGCGGAGGGCCACGAGAGCAGGCTTACCGTAGTGCCACGGCATGCCGGCCGTCCAGGCGCGGAGCGTAACAAAAGCCTTCTCCGGGGTGCCTCGTGGCGCCCGGCCTTCGCCATTGCAACCGCCTGCTTGCGCCGTTCCCCGCCCCAGTCATTGACTGATGATCCCCTGCACTGAGGGGGGCACCCGAACGCACGTCCGCGGCCGAATCCGATTGCCTTTGATCTGGGTCAAGGCGGAATGCGCCGGTCCGATGCATTGTTAATTTTGCCGGACGATCGGCCCGGCAACCGTCGCGATGCGGCGTCAGTCAGGAGGCTTGACCGTGCTTCCCGGGATTGCAGGGATCGCCCTCGGCGTTGCCATAGGCGCGTTCTGCCGCCTGATCGACATCCCCGTGCCGGCGCCGGCGCACTTCATCGGCGCGGTCATTCTGGTCGCCATGACGCTGGGTGCCATCGTCGCCGGCCGCATCGTCGGGGCACCATGAAGTCGGCGCTTGGCATCATCGTGGGTTTCGCGCTCGGCTTCGCCTGCCGCTTCTTCGGCATCCCGTCGCCCGCCCCGCCCGTACTGTTCGGCGCCCTGCTCGTGATGGCCATGACGCTCGGCTACGCCATGGCCGATCATTTCATGGCGACACGCGCCGGCAAGGCAGCGACGTGTACCGCGCCGGCCGGCGCCCCGTCGCAGGTCAGCAAGACAGCTTAGGGGTCGCTGTGTCGGGCGCGGCGATATCCGCCGCGCCAGGCCCTTCCCGGATTCGAATCGCTGCTTGACGCAGCGGCGGACGGCAGCGGAACCTTGTACCGTCGGGGCTATGCCGGCATCGGCGGCCCGCCGGCAACGCGACGCAACGCCGCGACGGGAAGGAGCGCCATGGTCTTTGCCTCCGCGAGGCAATCGGCACGCGCCATGGGACCACGCCTCGCCGTCCAGGCGGGGGCGACGGTCGATGTCGCCCTGGTGCTTGCCATCGACGTTTCCGGCAGCGTCAGCGAAGCCCGCATGATGTTGCAGCGGCAGGGCTATAGCGATGCGCTGTGTCATCCCGGCTTCGTCGAGGCGGTGCGCTCGGGGCCGACCGGCCGCGTGGCGCTGACGTTCGTGCAATGGTCGGAGGCGCGGCGGCAGGAGCAGTCGGTGGCATGGCGGGTGATCGAAGACGCCGCCACCGCCCGGCAGTTCGCCGAGGCGATCGCCGAAGCCGACCGCCCGATGCCGGGGTGGACGTCGATCAGCGCGGCGATCGACTATTCCGTGCGGCTGATCGCCAACAGCGGTCTCACGGCGCAACGCAAGGTAATCGATGTCTCCGGCGACGGCAGCAACAACGACGGCCGCGAGGTGAGCTTCGCGCGCGACGACGCGGTGGCCGCGGGCATCACCGTCAACGGTCTGCCGATCGTCGAGGTCGAGCCGGGGTTGGACGATTACTACCGCCGCAACGTCATTGGCGGACCGGGCGCCTTCGTCGTGGTGGCGCGCGATATCGATGCCTTCGCCGAGGCGGTGCTGCGCAAACTGCTGGTGGAGGTCGCGTCTCGACCTCTTCCGCTGCGCGCGAGAGGTTAACTCAGCGCAGCGCGGATTTTCTCGGCGAGTTCCGGCCGGCGGTACGGCTTGCGGATCAGCCGCTCCCGCCAGTCCGGCGCGCCGGCAGATTCCTGCGCGCCGGCATAGCCCGTGGTGAACAGCACCTTGAGCCCGGGACGCAGCCGGCCGGCGATCTCGGCGAGCTGGAAGCCGTTCAGCCCTTCCGGCATGGAAATGTCGGTGAACAACAGATCGACCGGCGTGCCGGCGCGCAACAGCACCAGGGCCGCCGGGCCATGCTCCGCGGTCAGCACCGAATAGCCCAGGAACCGCAGATGCCGCTCGGCCACCTGACGCATCTCGGCACTGTCGTCGACCACCAGGATCGTCTCGTGCCCGGTCGGCAGGCCGGCATGCGGCACCTCACGCATCGCGGTGTTGTCCTCACCCGTGGCGCGCGGCAGGAAGATACGCACGGTGGTGCCGATCCCCACCTCGCTGTTGATTTTCAGGTATCCGCCGGACTGCCGGACGAAGCCGTAGATCATGCTGAGGCCCAGGCCGCTGCCGGCACCGGGGCCCTTGGTGGTGAAGAACGGCTCGATCGCCCGGGCGCTGACCTCCGGCGGCATGCCGACGCCGGTGTCGCTCACCGCCAGCACGACGTAGTCGCCCGGCGCGATCTCCGGCTCGCGCGCCGCATCCTCGGCCCATACGCGGTCGTTATGCGTCTCGATCGTCAGCACGCCGCCATGCGGCATCGCGTCGCGCGCATTGATCGCCAGGTTGAGCAAGGCGTCGCCGAGCTGCGACGGATCCGCGCGGGTCGACCAGAGGTCGTCGGCGAACACGGTCTCCGCCTGGATCGCCTTGCCCAGCACACGGCCCAACATGCTGACATGCCGCGCCACCTCCTGGCTCAGATCGATGCGTTGCGGCGACAGTGCCTGGCGCCGGCCGAATGCCAGCAGGCGGCGTGTCAGCTCGGCACCGCCGAGCGCACTGTCCAGCACCTCGCGCGCCAGATCGGCGCGCTCCGGATCGTCCGCCATCGTATCCAGCAGACACTCGATATTACCGATGATGACGCCGAGCAGATTGTTGAAGTCGTGCGCCAGGCCGCCGGAGAGCTGGCCGACCGCCTCCATGCGCTGCGCCTGACGCAGCGCCTCGTCCACCTCGCGCTGCCGCGTGATGTCCTCCACCACCGCGAGAAATTGCGGACCGCCATCGCCGAGCGGATCGAACACCGCGACGCGGATGTGTGCCCAGACCGTGGCGCCCTGCTTCGTCAGGTAGCGCTTCTCGCGCAGGCTCCAGGACGTATCCCCGCCGGCGAGGTCCGCAACCGCGCGGTCGCCTCGCCTGTCCTCGGGATGCGTCAGTTCGAGCAAGCTGCGCCCGATCAGCTCGTCGGGCGCGTAGCCGAGCATCTGGCAGAATGCCGGATTGGCTTGCAGGATGCGCCGGCCCTCGCCTTCCGACAGCGTCATGCCGAACGGACTGCCTTCGAAGATGCGGCGGAAGCGCGTCTCGCTCTCGCGCAGCGCCATATCGGCGCGGCGAACGTCGTCGATATCGGTCAGCGTGCCGGCCCATTGGGCCGAACCGCCGCTGTCCGGTCCGGCAACCGGCATGGCCTGCGCCAGGAACCAGCGATACCGGCCATCCTTGCCGCGCAGCCGGAACTCCACCAGGAACGGCGCCGTATCGCGCAGGGCCTGCCGCCAGCGCGACCGCATGCGGCCCAAATCGTCCGGATGGACCAATTGGTCCCAGCCCTGAGTCCGGGAGAATGTCGCGGCGGCGCCGGTGTATTCGTGCCAGCGCCGGTTGATGAATTCGCCGGTACCATCGCGGGAAACCACGAACGCGATCTGCGGCATCGCGTCGGACAGGCCGCGCAGCATCATCTCGCGGATGTGCAACGTCACTTCGGCCTGGCGGCGTTCGGCGGCTTCCTGATGCAAGGCCTCGGCGGCGCCCGCCAGGGCGATGGCGCGCTCGGCCACCAGCGCATCGCGCGCCACCTTGTGGCGCCATATCAGCAGGAACACCAGGCCGATCAGCGCGACGACGAAGACCGCGCGCAGCATGGAAACCAGGAATGCCTGCCTGGTACGCTGCACCACGGCCCCGATCCGCGCCGATTGCAGGGTTCCTTCATCCAGATACATGTCGGCGATCACGCGTTGGACGGACGCATAGAGCCGCTCGGGGCCGAGCAACTCCCGCAGCACGCCGGTGCCTGGCCCGGGACGGCCGAACGCGATCGCTGCGTCCACCGTGCTGGTATCTTCTTCAAGCCGCCGCTCCACCAGGTCCATCCGGCGCTGCTGGTTCGGGCTATCCGCGGTCAGCGCGCGGATTTGCGCGGCTTCAGCCACCACACGCTGCCTTGCCGCACGGTAGTCGGCGAGGAACGGCGGCAGACCGGTGAGCAGAAACTCACGATGGAACCGGGAAATCTGGCGAATATCGCCATCGAGGCGATACAGCCCGGTCAACACGTCCTGGGTTTGCTGGACCTGAAAGTAGACGTCGCGCAAGCCGCTGACCACGATGACGGCGAGCACCACGTTGGCGACGACCAGCAGGCAGGCCAGCACGATCAGCATCGTCCAGCCACGCCAGATGGTGCGGCGACGCCTTCCCGTCGGCGCACCCGGCTGGGCGTCGTGCGCGCGCGATCGGTCTGGATTCGCAACTATCCTGTCCGAATCCGGATCGGCGATGTCGCCTGGGGGAAAAGGCATCAAGCAGGCCTGAATACGCTACCCAAGGCTAATCGTGGCGCCGGACATATTCAACCGGAGATTGAGAAACGTGCAAAAAACTATACCTGAATCAATTTCACGTGTCTTCCCTCGGCGCCGAGTGCGATCCGGCCGTGCTTCAACGCCAACGCGTCCTCGCCGAACACTTCGCGGCGCCAGCCGTGCAGCGCCGGGATGCCTGGCGCATCGTCCAGCGCCAGACGCTCGAGATCGTCAGAGCTTGCGACCAGCCGTGGCGCGACGTGGTGGTATTCGCATTTGGTGGCCAGCAACACCTTGAGCAGGGAAACCAGCGCGGGCGATGGGCGTTGGGCGTCGCGCGGCGGCGGCGCGGGGGGCAGCGCGCTGTCGGGCATGGTCTTGGTGGCGGCGATGACCTCCAGCAGCGCCTCGCCGATGCGCCCCTCGGCGAAGCCGCGGGTCACCGTGCGGATCCGCGCCAGGCCATCGACATCGGCCGGCGCGGTGGCGGCGATTTCCAGCAACGCCTCGTCCTTGATCAGGCGCTGGCGGGGGATGTTGACGCGTTGCGCCTCGCGCTCGCGCCACGCCGCCAGGGCCCGCAGGCGGCCGAGGAACTGCCGGTTGCTGCTGCGCGGACGCAGCCGCTCCCAGGCGGTTTCCGGATCGGCGCGGTACAGCGCGGGGTCGGTCAGCGCGGCCATTTCCTCGGCCACCCAGTCCAGCCGGCCATCCTCCTCCAGGCGGGCGCTGAGGCGGCGATAGACCTCGCGCAGATGGGTGACGTCGGCGGCGGCGTAGGCGATCTGCGCGGCGGAGAGCGGCCGGGCCGACCAGTCGGAGAAGCGGTGCGCCTTGTCGATGGCGCCGCCGGTCAGGCCGCCGACCAGGGCCTCGTAACTCACCTGGTCGCCGAAACCGGCGACCATGGCGGCGATCTGGGTATCGAACAGCGGCGTCGGCACCGCGCCGAAGCGCAGCACGAAGATCTCGATGTCCTGGCGGGCGGCATGGAACACCTTCAGCACCGCCTGGTTGGCCAGCAGCGCGCCGAGCGGGCCGAGGTCGATGCCCTCGGCCTCGGCGTCGATCACCGCGACCTCGTGGTCCCCGGCAAGCTGCACGACACAGAGTTCCGGAAAATACGTGCGTTCCCGCATGAACTCGGTATCGACGGTGACGAAGGTGTCCGCGGCAAGCCGGCGGCAGAGCTGGTCGAGCGCTTCGGTGGTGGCGATCAGTTGGGGGGTCGGGCGCGCGCTGGTACGGGACGGTCGGTGCATCGGCGGGTTGTACACCGGCCGGCGGTCGAGGCCAAAATCCCGTGATCGCGCGGCTCACGCATGATCGGGGAGGCATCCGCAATGCCGCGCTGGCAGGCCGATGACGGCGGCGCGGTTGGCGGCATAAGCTGGCGGCGTCATGTCGTTCCCGCTCGTCAGCGTCGTCATGCCGGTCCACAACCCGGGCCGCTTCCTCGACGCCGCCATTCTCAGCATCCGTGCGCAGACGCTGGCCGCACTGGAGTTGATCCTGGTCGATGATGGCTCGACCGACGGCAGCGGCGCGGTGGGGGAACTGGACGCAGCGGCGCGGCAGGTGATGGCGCTGGCGGAAGCGGCAGGGTAGGGCGCCCGGGCTGGCGGCGTCGGCCGCCGGTGGGCGGCGGGAGCGGGTTGTCGGTCACTGGGCCGGCATCAGCAGGTTGCAGGCGTGCCGACCGCCGGCCGCCATCTGCCGCCCCGGCTCCAGCCGGATCGCCGGGGCGCCCGGCGCCGCCGCCTCCACCAAGCCGACGATTGCCGCGCTCAGGCCGTCGGCGTGCAGCGCCGCCAGACACGCCTCGGCCCGCGCCGGCGGCACGACCGCGAGCAATCCGCCGGAGATCTGCGGATCCGCCAGCAATGCCGTTTGCCGGTCTGCGCCGGCCGCGGGCAGCGCTAGCGCGTTGCGCGATGCGGCGGGCGCAGCGACGCCGGCGGCAGCGAGTTCCAGCGCGCCGGGCAGTGCCGGCACCATGTCGGGCCACACCACGGCGGCAACGCGCGCCGCCCGCAGCATGTCGTCCAGGTGTCCCACCAGGCCGCGTTCGCCGACGCCCGCGCAGGCAGTCGCGCCGTGCGCGCGCAGCACGCGGGCCGCCGCGGCGTTGCTGGTTCGCATCGCGTCGATCGCGGCGGCCAGCCACCGGCCGCGCGCCACGCCGCGCTCGAATGCGGCCAGCACGATGCCGGTGCCGAGCGGCTTGGTCAGCAGCAGCACATCGCCCGGTCGCGATCCGGATTTGCGCAGCAGGCGGGCCGGATCACCCAGGCCGCTGAGCACCAAGCCAAGCGAGGCTTCGGACGCAGTGGCGCGGCGCGCGCCGACCAGGGTGCAGCCGTCGGTGAACAGCGTATCCGATACGCCGGCCAGTATCGCGTCGGCGTCGGCCGGCATCGTCACGCCCGATGGCACGGTGGCGATCGCCAGCGCGGTCCAGGGCTGCGCGCCCATCGCGTGCAGGTCCGACAGCGCATGCGCGGCGGCGATCTGGCCGAACACGAACGGATCGTCGAGGCAGGCGCGCAGCCAGGTGACGCTCTGCACCAGGGCCTGGCCAACCGGCGGGGTGAGCACCGCGGCATGGTCCGGCGTACCGGGGCCGACCAGCATGTCGGGGGCGGGCCGATGCGACAAGCCGTCGAGCATGGCGGCCGGCGGGGCGGCGCCGGGCTGGATGGCAGCGTGCCGCGACGCCGGCCACCGCAACGCAGCATGCGGCAATGCCGGCCACCGCAACGCAGGGTGCCGCAATGCAGCGTGCAATGCAGAGTGCGGCAACGCAGGGAGCCGCAGTGCATGGCCGGGGGGCGCCAAACCCGGCGCGTATGACCGCATCCGGCGCCGGTCGAGCCAGGCTTTGGCGCTCCATACCGCTGCGCCGGATACCGCCAGCCCGTTGCACCAGGCCACGGCACGTCCGCCGCCGAGATCGAGCATGGCCGGAACGACCCGTGGCGGAGGCCGCCAGCGCAGGCTGCCGTGCAGCGCGCGACCCTGGGCGGCGCGGCGCAGGTTGCCGGAGACCAGGCGACCGGAGGACCGGTCGTGCGGTTGGGCAGCGCAGTCACCGGCGGCAAAGATGCAGGGATGGCTGACGCTGCGCTGCCCCGCATTCACCAGCACGCGACCCGCCGCATCGCAGGCCAGACCGGACTCGGCAAGGAAGCCGGGCCCCAGCGTCCCGCCGGCCCACAGTGCCACATCGGCGGCCAGAAAGCTGCCGTCGGACAAGGCCAGCCGTCCGTCGGTCAGCGCGCCGGCGCGTACGGCGGAGGCCAGTTCCACACCGGCTTCCACCAGCGCGGCGCGGGCCGCCCGGCGCGCCAGGAGCGGCGCCCCTGCCAACGGCTCCGGCGTTTCGCTCACCAGCACCACGCGCAGGCGGCCGCGAAAGCGCTGCGCCAGGGTCAGCGCCAGCGCGACGGCGGCCGTGTCGTCCCCCCGGGCGCCGGTCCGGTGGCCGCCCATGCCGACGGCGGGGCCGTCATCCTCGGACCTTGCTGTGCCGTCATCCTCGGACCCGGCCGTGCCACCGCCGATGACGGCCAGGCGCGCACCGTCCGGCAGCGCGGCTTCCAGTGCGGGAAGCTGGGCGAGGAAACGGCCGGCCGGGCTGACCGGGAGGCAGCCGTCCGGCGGGTCCGGCATGGCGGATTCACCGGCGAGGTCGGCGGACAGCAGATCGAACGGCAGCGGCGGGCGCCCGGCAAGCTCCAGCGTGCGCTTCTCGAGGTCGAGCCCGGTGGCCTCGGCCATGATCAGCCGCGCGCCGGCAGCCATGGCGAGCGGGGCGAGGTCGATACAGGCGTCGGCGGCGGTGCGGTCGCCACCAAGCAGGGCGGGCAGCAGGCCGGCGCAGGGTGTCTCCGGCTCCGGCGTGACCAGCGTCAGGCGGATGCCGGGCTGCGGGCGTCGTGCGAACCGGCGCAGCACCGCGCGATGCGTCGCGCCGGCGCCGAGCAGGACGATGTCGGTGGCGATCGGGGCGGGCGGTTGCATGGGGGTAAGCTACAAGGCTTGAGCCGAGTCGCGGTGCGGGTCAGGATGCCGCCATGACATGGTCCATTCTGGCGCGCGACCCGGCGACCGGGGCATTGGGTGCGGCGGTGGCGACGCGGTTCTTCGCCGTCGGTGCCCTGGCAATCCACGTGGAGGGCGGCGTCGCTGCGCTCGCCACCCAGGCGCTGATCAACCCGATGTACGCGGTGCACGGGATGCCGCGGTTGCGCACCGGCGAGGCGCCGGACTCGGTGGTGGCGGCGCTGCTGGCGGCGGATGCCGGGCGGGCGCACCGGCAGATCCACATCCTGGACGCCGGCGGACGCATCGCGACGTTCACCGGCGAGGCGTGCGTGAGCTGGTGCGGGGCGGTGCGCGGCGTCGATGTCTCGGTGGCCGGCAACATGCTGGCCGGGCCGGCGGTGGTGGCGCGGACGCTGGAGGCGTTCGGGGCGGCCGCGCGGGGGTCGCTTGCAGAGCGCCTGCTGGCGGCGCTGGAGGCCGGCGAGGCGGCGGGCGGCGACAAGCGGGGGAAGCAGTCCGCGGCGCTGAAGCTCGCCACGCGCGATCCGTATCCGGACCTGGACATTCGGGCGGACGACCATCCGGATCCGATCGCCGAGTTGCGGCGGCTTTATGCGGTGAGCCGCGAACGGTTCGCGGTGTTCCGGCGGTTCCTGGCCGGGACGGACAGTCCGTGCGGGGTGTTCGACCGGGCGGTCATCGAGCGGACGATCGCCTCTTCCGCGGGAGCGGGAGAGGTTTAGCGCCTGCCGAGGAATAAACGAATCACCATTCGGCGTAGCATCGTCCGTCCCGTCATGGCGGGCCCCCGGGTCAAGTGCCCGGGGGCAGGCTCCGGCCCGCCATCAACGACTTTGCGGCTCACATCAAGGAAAGTCGTGGATGGTCCGCCTTCGCGGACCATGACGAATTGGGCACGGTCCGCACGTCAACTGACGCAGTTATTCCGCGGCAGGCCCTTAGTGGCGCAGCGCGGGAGCGGCGAGGCCTGCCAGCACCGCCTCGCGCAGTTTGGGATGGAGGTGCGGATTGGCCGCGACCACGTCGCCGGTATCGCGCGGGTCGTCCTCGTGCGGGTCGGTGGCGTAGCCGCCGGCCTCGCGCACCAGCAGCAGGCCGGCGGCGATGTCCCAGCGTTTCACCCCCAGCTCCCAATAGCCGTCGTAGCGGCCGGCGGCGACCCAGGCGAGGTCCAGCGCCGCCGCGCCGAACCGGCGGATCCCCGCCACTTGCGGCATCAGCAGCGCCAGGGTGCGGGAGAACGCCGTGCGCCGCACCAGCGGCACAGCGGCGAACGGGATGCCGGTGGCGAACACCGCGTCTTTCATCTCGCGCCGGGCCGACACCCGCAGCCGGCGCTCGTTGACGAAGGCGCCGGCGCCCTTTTCCGCGTGGAACATCTCGTCCGACGGCGGCGCATAGACCAGCCCGGCGGCAAGCTCCGAGCCGCCATCCGGCAGCCGCCGCTCCAGCCCGATGCTGATCGCCCAATGCGGCATGCCGTGCAGGAAGTTGGTGGTGCCGTCGAGCGGATCGACCACCCAGCGCCAAGCCCAGTTGTCCGAGCCCGACGCGCCGGACTCCTCCATCAGGAACGCATAGCCCGGGCGCGCCTTGTTCAGTTCCTCCTTGAGGATCTGCTCGGCGCGCAGGTCGGCCTGCGACACGAAATCCGACGGTCCCTTCACGCTGACCTGCAATTGCTCGACCTCGGCGAAGTCGCGCAGCAGCCGCTTCGCCGCCTTTTGCGCGGCGTTCGCCATGACGGTCATATGCGGGGAAAGGCGGAGCGCCATCTTTGCTGCCCCCTTGGGGCGCAGGGACCCGATCAGCCCTTGGCGCGTTCCACGTAGCTGCTGTCCTCGGTGCGCACCACGATGCGTTCGCCGGTTTCGATAAACGGCGGCACCGAGGTCTTCACCCCGTTGGACAGCTTTGCGGGTTTGTAGGACGAGGCGGCGGTCTGGCCCTTCACCACCGGGTCGGCCTCGACCACTTCCAGCACCACGGTGGGCGGCAGGTGGATGCCGACCGGGTCGCCCTCTACCAGATCGACCTTCACCGTCATCTGGTCTTGCAGGAACGGCGCCTGGTCGCCGAGCAAGTCCGCGGGGATATGGGTTTCCTCGTAGGTCTCGGGGTCCATCAGCACCAGGTTGGAGCCGTCGGTGTAGGAGTAGGTGTACTCCTTGTCCTCGGTCATCAGCCGCTCGACGGTGTCGGCGGTGCGCCAGCGCTCGTTGGTCTTGTTGCCGGATTTGAGGTCGCGCATCTCCACCTGGATGAAGGCGCCGCCCTTGCCCGGGGTGATGATCTGCTGCTTGAGCACGGTCCAGCGGCGGCCCTCATGCTCGATCACCTGGCCGGCGCGGATAAGATTCGCCTGCTGCTTCATCGGATACTCTTTTGCGTCTGGAATACGGGTGCCGGCTTCTAGACCGGGGGGGCGGCAGGGGCAAGGCGGGCGGGGAGATGGCGGCAGGTCCGCGCGTGCGCGTGGCGACGTTCCCGGAGCGCGCTACGCCTCGGGACCACCTGCGGCCGGGCCTGCGGACTGCCACGTGGCAACTGGCAGGCGCGATGGCGGGGTCGGAGTCAGGCGTGGGCCATGGCGCGCTCGGCCTGTTCCAGGTCGTAGGCGGTCTGGGGATTCATCCAGAAGCGCGGCGTCGTCCCGAACCCCCGCCCGACCAGGATGGCGGTTTCGGCGGTGATGGCACGCTTGCCGTTGACGATCTCGGTCACGCGGCCAGGGGTCGCACCCATATCCCGAGCCACGGCGCGCGCGGACAGCTTCAATGGCTCCATGAAGTCCAGGCGCAACACGTCGCCCGGTGTGACGGCGGGGATCGGCTCGCCGGTCGTTACATCGGAGAAGGCCACGCCGTCCAACTCATCGCGGCGGATCATCTGTCGTAGCGCCGATAGTGGCAGTCGGTAATAACCTCGCTTCTGTGACACATCGTGTAGCCCCATCAGCGCGGCTTTATTGGGCGACCGCCCCCACCGGCACATGCCCCCGCAGAAACTCCCGCACCTGCTCGATCGTCCTGGCCTTCAGCTCCGCTGGCTCCCGCCACGGAAACACCGTCGAAACCGCGTTCGGCGCCAACGCCGCCACGTCCACCGATGCCTGCAACGGATGCGCCGGCGTAGCATCCGGCAGCACCAGCATCGGCGTCTGACACCAGCGCGCGAACTCCCGCGACACGCTGTAAACGAAGTCCGGCCGCACCCGATACAAAGCGTGCAGATACGCCTCGATCGTCGCCATCGTCACGTCGGGCCGAAGCTTCATCAACTCGGGCGCCCAGACATCGCGGCCCGAGCGATACATCACGTCCGGATCGTCATCCCAGTGGCCGACCGTCTGGCACAGCACCCCCGCCACCACGCGATCCGGCGCGCGTTCCATCAGCTTCAGCGCAAAGCAGCCGCCGATGCAGTAGCCCATGAACAGGAACTGCCTTATGCCCAGATGGTCCATCAGCCCGAGCTGATCGTCGGCGAACGCGCCCCAAGGGTCATCGACGGCAATCGGCCCCGTCGACTCGCCGCCGATCGCGTTGCGCTGATCCATCGTGATGCAGCGGAAGTCGTTCTTGAACACCTCCATCGCGTTGAACACCGCGGTCGGCCAGTTGCTGACGCGGGAATTCAAACCGCCGCCGGGAGTCACCAGCAGCGGGAAGCCGCTGCCGGCCTCCTCATAGCGGATGCGAACGTCACCCTTTTGGTAGAATGGCATGGCACGCGTGTCCTGAACTGGATATTTGACAAACCGCTACAGGCCAATTGCATTGACGACCAGGCGTCGGCGATCGGCGGCCTGCTTGCAAGGTCGGCACGTGAGGGCGGCACCGCAAAGCATTTCAGCACGGAGATAAAGATCGAGAACACGGGGATCACGGAGAAGCAAGGATGGCACCCCGCGCGAAGCGCATTGCCTTGTTCCTCCGTGTTCCCCGTGCGCTCAATCTTTCCTCCGTGCTGAAAATTCTTGCTTCTTAACCAACGCCTCGCCGCCCGCACTGCGCGCGGCGTGACGGCTTAATCCGCAGCCGCCAGCTTGTCCTGCGTCTTCGTCGCGAAATCGCTGGCGTCATGCCGCTCGTGCAACTGGCTCGACGGGTCGCCCTGGACACGATTGACCATCCGCCCACGCTGCACCGCCGGCCGAGCGTAGATCGCGTCAGCCCAGCGCACGACGTTCGTGTATTCGTGCACCGCCAGGAACTCGGTCGCGCCGTACTGCCCGAACTTCACCAGGCCGCCATACCAGGGCCACGCCGCCATGTCGGCGATCGTGTACTCACTGCCCGCCAGATATTCACACTCCGCGAGCCGCTTATCCAACACATCCAGCAGCCGCTTGGTTTCCATGGCGAACCGGTCGATCGCGTATTCGATCTTCACCGGCGCATAGGCGTAGAAATGCCCGAACCCGCCGCCGACATAGGGCGTGCTGCCCATCTGCCAGAACAGCCACGACAGGCATTCGGCGCGCAGGGCGGGCTCGGTCGGCAGGAACGCCCCGAACTTCTCTGCGAGATAGACCAGGATCGCGCCGGTCTCGAACACCCTTATGGGCTTCGGACCGCTGCGGTCCAGCAGCGCCGGTATCTTGGAGTTGGGATTGATCGCAACGAAGCCGCTACCGAACTGGTCGCCCTCGCCGATCCTGATCAGCCACGCGTCATATTCCGCACCGTTATGGCCGAGCGCCAGCAGTTCCTCCAGCATCACCGTGACCTTCACGCCGTTCGGCGTGCCCAGCGAATAAAGCTGTAGCGGATGCCGGCCGACCGGCAGTTCCTTCTCGTGCGTGGCCCCCGAGATCGGGCGGTTGATGTTGGCGAACCGGCCACCGCTCGGCTTGTTCCAGGTCCAAACCTTGGGCGGGGTGTACTCGGCTGAGTCGGACATGTGCGAGACTCCGGATGTTTGCCCGGCAGCGTGGCCCGGCCGCTCACCCGGCGCAAGCCGCGCAGGGGAATCGCATCTGGAGTCCCACGCTGCGACCGACCTTTTGCCATGGCGGGCCCCCGGATCAAGCGCCCGGGCGCCCGCCATGACGAATGGGCCGGTGCGGCCAACGGCGATTGCCCTGGCAAGCCGCGCTACCCCGCCACGGCCCCGCCCCTAAGCGCCTGCCGAGGAATAAACGAATCACCATTCGGCGCAGCATCGTCCGTCCCGTCATGGCAGGCTCCGGTCGGCATCCACGACTTTGCGGCTCACATAAAGGAAAGTCGCGGATGGTCCGCCTGCGCGGACCATGACGAATTGGGCACGGTCCGCACGTCAACTGACGCAGTTATTCCGCGGCGAGCCCTAAGTGTTGCCACCCTGCCTGGAATCGTCGCGATATCGCAATGACAAGCTGATGCCGGGGGGTGCGCCGCAACGCTCGGCAATGCGGACGCATTGCCACGAGCAGACGATGCGGGAGACCAGGGAAGCGCTACTTCGCCGCGCTCCGCATGCCCGCGGCCACACCCACTGGACCAACCGCGAGCAGCGAGCGGTCGCCGGCCGGGCACGACCAGTTGGCGGCCGCATTCACATCGCCGCTGCCGTTGTAGTGGGCCTGCGCCGGAAACGGACACAGCGGCATGGTGCGTTTGACCCCGGCGCCCGGGTTGGCCTTGTCCACGTAGTCGGTCGCGACCAGCGCTTTCGGTGCGACGCCTCGCGTCACCCATGCATCGAGCGCCGACAGCGTGTCGAACGAATTGATTCCCGGTTCGCGACCGCAATGCTGCATCCCCGGCACCATAAACAGGCGCACGTTGCGTGCCAGCGTCGCGTAGTTTCCGCCGGCACGCGCCGCCAGCCGCTCATAGAAACTGATCGTCTGCATCGGCGACAGCGCGTGATCGCCGAAACCATGGTAAACGATCAGCTTGCGATTGGCGCGGATGAAACCATCCAGTGCGGCGGGATCGTCCGCGTCGCCGTCCTTGGTCGCCGCGCGGTAGCGATGCAATGCGGCATCGTCGATCACGCCGTTCGCGCCCAGCGGGAAGCTCTGCGTGTTGTAGGTGACGTCACGATAGACGATGAATTTCAGAGTGGTGTCACTCAACGCCCAACCGCGCGCGGGTGGCGCGGTGCCCCACGGCTCGGCTGCCGCCGGATCGGGCGGCGCATTCGGTCCCGACGCGTATTGCGCGAAGTTGAGCGGCCCTGGCCCGACATTGGCAAGCAGAAATCCGGGCAGCAGCACCTTGCCATGCTGGTCCTTCATCGGCGCCAGATAACTCTCCAGTCCGCGAACCTGACCCGGCGTCAGGCATTGGCTGGACTGACCCGGCTTGCACAACAGATCGGCCGGCTTGAAGGCACAGCGAGCCGGGTTCTGCACCACACCGTCGCGCACGCCGTCGGCCGCATCGCAACTCGCCTGGAACGCGGCGTCGATCATCGGCAATTGCTCTGGCGTCACGCGCTCATCCGGGGCGAGCTGCGATTTGGCACCCTTCAGCAGCGCGAGGATCCGCAACTGCGAGATCGCCGGCGCGCCGGCAATGATGCCGTCATAGTCGAGCGGGTAGCGCTCGCCGCCAATCAGCGCCATGCGACCGCCGTTGGAGCAACCGTCGAAATAGGTCTGCTCCACGGGTGTCGCTGCGTAGTAGGCCGGCGCCAGACGCTTGGCCGCGACCGTGAGCGCGTGCGCGGCGCGATAGAGGTAGTCGTTCAGTGCCGGCAGGTTCGGCGTGCCATCCGGATGCAGCGCAAAACTGGCGTCGGCATTGGACTGGTTCTGATGTCCGGTGTCGGTGACGGCGGTGGCGTAGCCCTGGACCAGCGACTGGGCGCGATCGACGGCGTTGGGACTGGGCGTCTCCACGGATCCGCCGGTACCACCGACGCCATAGACCAGCAGCTTGTGATTCCACGTCGCGGGAAGCTGGATGCGGAAGCCGGCCGCATTGCCGCCGGTATCGATCGAACCCCGCACGTCGCAGTACGCCGGATTGCCATCCGCCGCCGGCATGTCGCTCGCGGCCGTGACGCTCACATGTTGAATGGCCAGGGCGTTCAGCGCGGCCACCGAGCAAGTGGCGGCAAGCGCCGGACTGCCGGCGAAACCGAGTGTCAGGGAGCCGGCAACCACCGGCAGCACGCCTCGGAGCATGACGGTTTCTTCGAGGTTCCTGGGCGCGCGCGATCGGGTCGATGCGCGGCAAATTGTTCCGATCGCCGATTCTGCGTCGGCCACGCCGGCCTGGCAAATCGCCGTGGCGCTGCACCGGCGTGCGGCCTTGCCTGCCATTCCCTATCCCGAGCGGCGGGCGAGGTTGTTACGGCCGCCGGCGGTCCGCGGCCTCGCTTGCCGGATTCAGCTTGTGCCGGCTGCCGGCCGGATCGCGCACATGGCTGTCCGCCTCAAGGTAATCCGGCCCGATCGGGACTTTCCCGTGGCCCCCGGGGATGTCCAGCACATAGGTCGGCCAGGCCAGGCCGGTGACCCGGCCGCGCAGGGCGGCCAACAGCCGCCGCCCCTCCTCGATCGGCACGTGGAAGCGGGCGGTGCCGGGGGCGGGGTCGAGTTGGTGCAGGTAGTACGGCTTGACCCGGGCCGCGAGCATGGCGCGGAACAGCGCCTCCAGCGCCTCGGCGCTGTCGTTGACGCCACGCAGCAGCACCGACTGGCCGAGCAGCGGGGTTCCTCCCGCCAGGATGCGGCGGAGGGCGGCGCGCGCGTCCGGGGTGAACTCGCGCGCGTGGTTGGCGTGCACCACCAGCCAGAGCGGTTTTTCCCCCGCCAGCGCCGCGGCGCGCGCAGCGGTGACGCGGGACGGGTCGGCGACCGGCACGCGGGTATGGACGCGAAGCTGCGCGATATGCGGGATGGCCGACAGGGCGGCGACGATGGCGCCCAGGCGGCGAGGCGACAGCATCAGCGGGTCGCCGCCGGTGAGGATCACCTCGCGGATCGCCGGGCGGGCGGCGAACCAGGCATAGGCGGCCTGGAGCTCCGCCTCGGTCAGCAACCCGCCGTCGGGGCCGACATGCTCGCGGCGGAAGCAGAAGCGACAATAGACCGGGCAGACCAGCAGCGGCTTGAGCAAGGCGCGGTCGGGGTAGCGGTGGACCACGCCCTTGATCGGCGACAGCGCGTCGTCGGCGATCGGGTCGGGGGATTCGTGCGATGCGGTGATCAGCTCCGCCGGGTCGGGGATGAACTGGCGGCCGATCGGGTCGTCGGGCCGGTCGATCAACGCCTGCATGGCCGGCGTGATGGCGACGGCATAGCGGTGCTCGACCGCGGTGACGGCGTCGCGCTCGGCGGGCCCGATCAGGCCGGCGGTGACCAGGGCGTCGGCGGTGCGGAGGGTCGGGTGGGCTCGGGGCATGGGCGGTGCGTTACCGCGATCCGAGACCGGAGGGTAGAGCGGTTCGCACCCAGTCTCGCGCGTCGTGATCGTCGATGACGCCGCAGCCCCCACCAAGTCGGAAGCCGCGTCCCGCTGTCATTGCGGGCGCAGCGAAGCAGTCTCCCGGGGACGACCCGC
>JBEKNT010000048.1:0-23803 GCA_049522565.1 Acetobacteraceae bacterium | reverse complement strand
TGGGGGTTGGCGGCCAAGACATCGGATAGTCCTTCGGTTCTCCAACAACGAAAGACAGGAGCGATGCGATGCCAAACCCGACCGCCGCCGCCAACGTCCCAGCCGCCTACGACCACGATAGCCCGGCCACCGCTTGGTTCCTCGCAATGACACGCTCCCGGATGCCTGCGTGGGTAGGTCAAACTTTGCGGCGCCCGGGTTACCTCACACCGTGGCGTGCGCCGGCGGAGCGTCCAATACCGGCAGCGGTTTGATCTCACCGAGCATGAACAAGTAGACGCACGCACCGAGAATGCAGACGACTCCCGCGGCGGTCAGCGGCACCACGAAGGAGCCCTGGGTGAGCATCAGCATCACCCCGGTGAAGGTGCTGATGAAAATGCCCGCCAGGTTCGAGGCGAAGTTCTGGATGCCGCCGATCGAGGCGACATGCGCCTGGGTCGGCGCGACATCGGCTGGCAGCGACCAGATGCTCGCGCCGGTGAAGGAGAGGCTCGCATAGGAGAGCGCGAACAGGGCGAGGCAGACATAGATATTCGGCGCGAATACCGAGAGCGTGATCACCGACGACATCAGCATCCCGCCCACCAGGCAGGTCTTGCGCGCCGCGGTCAGGCTCCAGCCGCGGCGGTACAGCGCATCGGAAGCGAAGCCGCCGACCCAGCCGCCGGGGATCGCCAGCAGGCCAGGCAGGATGCCAAGCGTGCCAAGCTGGGCGAGCGAGAAGCCGCGCGCCTGTACCAGGTAGGTCGGGAACCAGGTGATGAAGAAAAAGATCGCGAAGTTCAGGCAGAAGAAGCCGATCATCATCGCCCAGATGGTGCGATAGCGGAACAGCGAAATCCAGGGCAGCTTGGCGCCCTCGACCTTGTCGGGCCGGCCGCGTTCGGCTTGCAGATGGCGCAGTTCTTCCGGCGTGACGCCGGGATGTTGCTCCGGCTCGCGGTACATCTTCAGCCAGAACCCGGTCCATATCAGGCCGATCACGCCGGTGATGATGAACGAGGCTTGCCAGCCCAGGCTACCGATAATCAAGGTGACGATGGGCAAGGCGACCACCGCTCCGGTGCGCGAGCCGCTGTCGTAGATGCTGGAGGCGAGGCTGCGCTCGCTGCGCGGGAACCAGGCGGCGACGACCTTGGTGAAGGACGGATAGGCGCCGGCCTCGCCGACGCCGAGCATCAGCCGGCAACCGAACAGGCTGGGGACGCCGCGAGCAACGGACGTCATCGCGGTGAACACCGACCACCAGACCACCGCGACGGTCAGCGACGTGCGCGGGCCCACCTTGTCGGCGAACCAGCCGAACGGCATCTGCATCGCCGCATAGGTCCAGAAGAAGCCGCTCAGGATCAAGCCCATCGTCGCGGCGTCAAAGCCGAACTCCTTGCGGAGATAGGGCGCGGCGACCGCGAGATTGGCGCGGTCAAGGTAGTTGATCGTGCACGCCAGGAAGCACAGGAGGATCATGGTCCAGCGCAGGCGCGGCATGGGAATTTCCTTGTCGACAGTTTGTCGGCGTTGTTAACAATTTACCAAGCGACCCCGTGACGGCCGGGCAAGCTTGGCGGACGCCGCCGCAGTATGGTGAGGCATTGCGAAAGGTTCATGCGCCTGGCCCATGTCGCTGACATTGATCTGGGTCAACGCGACACCGGCGGCCGCAGCCGCCGGCATAATCCCGCTGACTCGCAAACGTTCTGGCGCAGCCGGACGATCCCTCCTGGCACGATGCGATCGCGGTTGGCCAGCCGGCGGTGCCAGGGCGGTGGCGGTAGCGGCAACCCGCATCGGCGCCACGGCTTCAAGGATGCTCCCGGCACGGCTAGCGTGCGGGCAGGACTCGATCGCTCCCGGCCGGCCGGGAGCGGCAAGCCAAGGGATAGCGCGATGCAACCTGTGATGATTGTCACCGGCGGCAGCCAGGGGATCGGCGCCGCGATCGCGCGTCTGGCCGGCGCGCGCGGCTATGCCGTCGCGCTGACCTACCAGACCTCGCGCGACCGCGCCGAGGCGGTGGCAGCGGAAATCACCGCAGGCGGCGGACGCGCCATCGCGGTGCAGGCGGAGATGGCCGACGAGGCCTCGATCCTCGCGCTGTTCCACCGCGTGGACGCCACGTTCGGGCCACTGACGGTGCTGGTGAACAATGCCGGCACGCCGGGGCCGGCGGGCAAGATCGACGCGATCACCGCCGCGGTGCTCGACGCGGTGCTGGCGGTGAACGTGCGCGCGCCGTTCCTGCTGATCCGCGAAGCGGTGGCGCGCATGGCGACCGATCGCGGCGGAGGCGGCGGCGCGATCGTCAATATTTCTTCCCGCGCGGCGGAATTGGGCGGCGCCAACGAGTGGATCCAGTACGCCGCGTCGAAGGGCGCGCTGGACAGCCTGACCATCGGCGCGGCGAAGGAGTTGGGGCCGCGCGGCATCCGGGTGAACGCGGTGAGCCCCGGGCTGATCCAGACCGAGCTGCACGCCCGCTCCGGCCTGCCGGACCGGCTGGAGCGGCTGCTGCCCGGCGTGCCGATGGGCCGCGTCGGCAGCGCGGAGGAGGTGGCGCAGGCGGTGCTATGGCTGGCGTCGGACGAGGCGTCCTATATCAGCGGCGCGATCGTGCCGATCTCGGGAGGGCGGTGATGGACATGAGGTCGGGTCCCGCGTGACACCGACCGACCGCCGGCCCTGTGCGATGCGGCCGGGGCCGAGGTCGCGCGTCACGGCCGCGATATCCCGGCGGCGATGCCGCTGCGGCGAGCGGGCAGTCATGGTAAACCACGCCCGCGGATCACCATCGGGACCGTCATGCCCCGTCTGATCGATCAGCGCCGCGACGAAATCGGCCGGTTGCTGGCTCAGGATCGAGCCATTGCCGATCCTCCCGACGCGCCCTGCGCGGACAATGCGGCGCCGGCGGTGCTATAGCTGGCGTCGGACGGGCACACTATCAGCGGCGCGATCGCGCCGATCTTGGGAGAGCGGTGATGGACATGAAGTCGGCTTTGATCGTCGGCGCGGGCAGCGGACTGAGCGCCTCGCTGGCGCGGCTGTTCGCCAGGCACGGGCTTCAGGTGGCGCTGGCCTCACGCAATCCCGACAAGCTGGCGAAGCTGGCGGAGGAAACCGCCGCCATCACCTTCGCTTGCGAGGCGGCGGAACCCGAGGAAGTCGCGGCGCTGTTCGACGTGGTGATCGCCACGTCGGGCGTGCCGGACATCGTGGTCTACAACGCCAGCGCCCGCGCGCGCGGGCCGATCACCGATCTCGACGCCGACGCGGTGGCGCGGGCGATCGCGGTGTCCGCCTATGGCGGCTTCCTGGTCGGCCAGCAGGCGGCGCGCCACATGCTGCCGCGCGGCACCGGCGCGATCCTGTTCACCGGCGCCTCGGCCAGCGTGAAGGGCTACGTGCAGTCGGCGGCGTTCGCCATGGGCAAGTTCGCGCTGCGCGGCCTGGCGCAGAGCATGGCGCGCGAACTCGCGCCGCAGGGCCTGCACGTCGCCCATTTCGTCATCGACGGCGGCATCCGCAGCGCCACGCGGCCCGACCCGGGGGAAAAACCGGACAGCATGCTCGATCCGGACGCCATCGCCGAGACCTACTGGCACGTGGCGAACCAGTCCCGCAGCGCCTGGACCTGGGAGGTCGAGCTGCGGCCCTGGGTCGAGCGGTTCTGATCCCGGGCAACCGCCCACGCATCAGTGCGGCAGTAAGGCGGTGGGCGACACGACCTGCATGAACGTCATCACGCCTTGAACAACCGCGCCCGCGCCGCCCGCCGCGCCGCGATTGCAGCCGGGCGCCGCGTTGCCGCGGATCCCAGGCCCGCAGGACTCGGCTCGCATGTCCCGCGCGCCCGGCAAGAGATTTTGCAGCGGGCCCGGCAGCCCCGGAACCATCGAGCGTATTGCGCCGGAGCCGCAGCCGGCCATGCCGGCGCCGGCCGGGACGCAGGGGGCGGTCGGGGCTGCGGGCGCGCTCGGCAATGTCGGTTTGGCCACGGAACCGGTGGAGCCCGCGACCTTGGCGCCGGTTGCACCGGCATTGCAGCCGGACGTCGGCACGCCGGAAGCGCCGGGGGTCGACACGCCGAAAGTGCCGGGCGTCGGCACGCCGGAGGCGCCCGGGGTCGGCACGCCGGAGCCGCCGGGGGCGCAGGGTGCGGCCTGAGCCGCAGGCGTGCCCGCGAGAAGCAGCAGCGCCACGACGCAACCGCCCAGGGCTGCCAACGGCGGCGCCATGATTGCTGCGGCGCGCGGATAGCGGAAAGACCGACATATGGCTGACATGCGACGGCGTCCTCTTCGGGACTGGCGCTGGGCCCGCCTTGATGCTGCCCGGCACGGTTGGCGCGACAGATGCCGCGACGTCGCCCGTTTTGTGGCGCACACTGACTGCGGCAGCTTGCGCGCACGAGTTGAACGCTTCGTTAACAACCGGCGATTTACGATGTCCGCCGGTGGCAGGTTGCTGCCCGATCGGACGGCCGTGCGGCGTCATGCCAGGTAAGCCGCGGCTGGAAGGGCTGCGGCCGGGAGGGCTGATGAACTTGCGTGGCGACCCAACTTCGTCCGGTCGGCCGGCGCCGATTGCCTCGGTCCGCTTCATGCCCCACCCTGCCGGCCAGGTAGTCGCCTCGGCCACAGCAACGATGACATCGCAAGCCGGCCTGGAATTCGAACCGAGCAATGCGCCTCCGGCGCCACACCCGCGCAGCGAGTCATCGCGGCGGCTGTTGAACCTGTCGCTGTTCAGCACCGGCAGCGTGCTGTTCGCCCTGGACCTCGGCTGTGTCCTGGTGGCGTGGCCGTTGGTGCTGTGGGCCGCCTATCCGTCATTCTTCCCGCATCCGGTCCCACCGCTCGACCTGCGCGGCATCACCTATCCGGTGACCGATCTGCTGCTGCTCTATGCGATGGGCCTGTATCGCCGCGACGCCATTCTATGGACCGGCCGGTCGCTCTCGCGCGTCCCGCTGGTCGTCGCCATGGGGGCGGTGCTCACGGTGCTCTGCTCCCTGGTGCCGCCGCGGCTCGACGCTGTGCTGTTCGCACGGCCCGGGGGCCGCGACGAGACGCTCGGCTTTGCCGTGGCATTCATCAGCTTCACGCTATGCGCGTTCGTCGCGCGGCTGGTGGTGGACGTGCTGCTGCAAGGCCGCGTGCTGCGCCGGCATCTGCTGGTGGTCGGTGCCGGACAGCGCGCCTGGGACCTGTTGCACATGCTGTCCAAGGAAGGCGGCAGCCTGAACTACGACATCGCCTTCCTGCACCACGCCAGCCTGGGCGAGATCGATGCGCGACTGGCGGCAGACCCGGCCGGGCGCATCCTGCGCTGCGACGCGTTTGACGTACTGCGCGCTGCGCAGGCCGTCGGTGCCGACCAGGTCGTCATCGCCCCGGACGAGCGGCGCGGCATGGACCTGGAGCGTTTGCTCGCATGCAAGACCGCGGGGTTCCCCGTAGTGCAGTACCTGAGCTTCGTCGAGAAGGAAATCCGCCGGGTCGACCTGAAACGCATGGAACTGGGCTGGTTGCTCTATTCCGACGGCTTCCAGTTCGGCGCCATCGACCGCTTCCTCAAGCGCCTGTTCGACCTGGCGGCCAGCCTGCTGGTGCTGACGCTGACCTCGCCGGTCTTGCTCGCTGCCATGCTGGCGATCCGCTGGGAGGGACCCGGGCCGGTGCTGTATCGCCAGGAAAGGGTGACCCAGGGCGGGCGGCATTTCCGGATTCTCAAGCTGCGCACAATGCGCGTGGATGCCGAGGCGAGCGGCGCGGTGTGGGCCGCGACGAAGGACGACCGCATCACCCGGGTGGGCAGGTTCCTGCGCCGCACGCGGATCGACGAGTTGCCGCAACTGGTCAATGTGCTGCGGGGGGACATGTCGTTCGTCGGACCGCGGCCCGAGCGGCCGGTGTTCGTTACGGAGCTGACGCGGCTGATTCCGCTGTACAATGAGCGCCACATGGTGAAGGCCGGGGTGACCGGCTGGGCGCAGATCAACTACCCCTATGGCGCGTCGGTTGACGATGCGCGCTCCAAGCTGAGTTACGACCTCTACTACGTGAAGAACTTTTCGATCCTGTTCGATCTGGTGATCCTGCTGCAAACCCTGCGCGTCGTGCTGTGGCCCAGCGGCGTTCGGTGAGGCTATAAGCGGTTCGGACGCACCGCCGCAGCCGCGAAGCCGGGGTGGTGATGCCGGGGCGGACTGCCGTTAACGAGAAATTATGAGTTGGGCCGGCAGATTGCAGCGGGAAATTTCGGTCGTGCCATGCAAATTCTCATCACCGGCAACATGGGCTATGTCGGCCCTGTCCTGGTGCGCCATCTGCGCGCGCGGTTTCCCGACGCGGTCCTGATCGGCTACGATTCCGGTCTGTTCGCCCATTGCCTCACGGCCTGCGACGCGCTGCCCGAAGCGTTGCTCGACCGCCAGGTGTTCGGCGACACGCGCGACATCGACGCCGGGCTGCTGGGCGGCTGCGATGCGGTGGTGCATCTGGCGGCCATCTCCAACGATCCGATGGGCGATCGATTTGCCGAGCCGACCGATCAGGTGAACCATCTGGCCAGCCTGCGCATGGCCGAACTGGCCCGCGACGCGGGGGTGCGCCATTTCGTGTTCGCCTCGAGTTGCAGCGTCTATGGCGCCGCCGCACCGGGCGCGCGCAGCGAGATCGACGGCGTGGCGCCGATCACCGCCTACGCTCGTTCCAAGATAGCAACCGAGCACGGGCTGCGGCAGATGGACCGCGGCGGCATGATCGTGACGTGCCTGCGCTTTGCCACCGCCTGTGGCATGTCGGACCGGCTGCGGCTCGATCTCGTGGTCAACGATTTCGTCGCCTGTGCGATGGCGACCGGGGAGATCACCGTGCTCAGCGATGGCTCGCCCTGGCGGCCGCTGATCGACGTGACCGACATGGCGCGTGCCGTGGAATGGGCGGTGACGCGCCCCGCCGCGCCTGGCGGCGCCATGCTGGTGGTCAATGCCGGTTCGGACGACTGGAACTTCCAGGTGCGCGGTCTCGCCGAGGCGGTGGTGTCGCAGGTCGCCGGCAGCACGCTGTCGATCAACCAGGCGGCACCGCCCGACCGCCGGTCCTATCGGGTCGATTTCTCGCTGTTCCGCTCGCTCGCCCCGGAGCATCAGCCGGTGGCGACACTGGCGGGAACCATCGGTCGGTTGCGGGACGGATTGGCCGCCATGGGCTTCAGCGACCGGCGGTTCCGCGAGGGCCGTCACATCCGGCTGCACGTGCTGCGTAATCATGCCGGAGCCGGACGGATCGGGCCGGATATCCGCATGCGCCGCCGGTGACCCGAATGGCGGCTGTGTGGGCTGGCACAATGACCCCTCACCGCGGTGGCGACGGCCGGGCGATCCGGCTATCTACCAACCGCCACCACCGATCGCGGTCCACCCCCACCCATGATCATCGACATGCACACCCATGCCGGCCGCCCTAACCGCACCGGCCCGGTCGACCGCGCCGTGCTGGCGACGATGGCACCAGGCGGGGTCGCCGCCGCGGTGGTCTCGGCGATCGCCGACCTGCCGATGATCCGCCGCAACCCCGAGACGAAGCGGCTGGAGAAGGTGCGCGACCCGGATCCCGGCGAATGCCTCGCCACGGTCGAAGACTACCTGGCGAGCTACGCGGCCACCGGCACCCGCATCGCCCGCGAGCCGGACGAGATCCGCGCCGGCGCCTGCCCGCCCACGGGCCTGATCCAACGGGCACCTGACCCGGCGGACCCGGCGCTGGTGCTGGCGGTGGAAGGCTGCGACTTCCTGGAAGGCGACCTGGACCGGTTGGACGCCCTGGAAGCCCGCGGCGTGCGCTCCATCCAGCTCACCCACTACCTGGTCAACGAGACGGGCGACATCCAGACCGCGCCGCCGGTGCATGGCGGCCTGACGCGCATTGGCGCCGAGGCGGTCCGCCGCATGAACCGGCTCGGCATCATCGTCGATGTCGCGCATTGCTCGGAGGCCACCGTGCGGGGCGTGGCCGCCGCCAGCACGCGGCCGATCCTCTGCACGCACGCCAATCTGAAAGAGCCGGGCCATCCCGACGGCGACCATCCGCGCTATCTCAGCCCGGACTACGCGCGGATGGTGGTGGACACCGGCGGCGTCATCGGTGCGTGGATGTCCGTGCTGTGGGCGGAAAAACTGCCCGGCCTGATCCGCCACCTGTTCCGCCTGATCGACGCGGTGGGGATCGACCATGTCGGCATCGGCACCGACCTGCCGGCCGGCGCGGCGCGGACCGAGCTGCCGGATTTCTCGCGCCACCAGGAGATCGCGGCGGCGTTGCGCAACCGCGGCATGACGGAGGACGAGGTGGCGAAGGTCTGCGCCGGCAATTGGCTGCGGGTGTTCCGCGCGGTGCGCGCGCGATGAGCCGCGACGCACAGAAGCGCGCGGCGGCCGAGGCCGCGGTGGCGCTGGTGCAGGACGGCATGGTGGTCGGCCTGGGCACCGGTTCCACCGCCGCTTTCGCGATCGACGCGCTGGCGCGGCGGGTCAGCCACGGGCTGCGCATTCTCGGTATCCCCACTTCCGCGCGCAGTGCCGCGCAGGCGCGCGATAGCGGCATTCCCCTGACCAGCCTGACCGAGCATCGCCGCGTCGCGCTCACCATCGACGGTGCGGACGAGATCGCGGCGGGGTCGCTGGACCTGATCAAGGGCCTCGGCGGTGCGTTGTTGCGCGAGAAGATCGTGGCGTCGGCGAGCGATCGCCTGGTCATCGTCGCCGATGCGGCGAAGCTGGTCGCCCGGCTCGGTGCCAGCGCGCCGGTGCCGGTGGAAGTGGTGCGGTTCGGCTGGGAGACCACCGCCGATCGACTTGCCGCGCTCGGGGGTCATCCGGTGCTGCGGCGGGATGCTGACGGCCACCCGTTCCGCACCGATGGCGGCAACTTCATTCTCGATTGCGGGTTCGGCTCGATCCCGGATGCAGCGGCGCTGGAGCAGTGTCTGTCCGGGGTGGTGGGGGTGGTGGAGACCGGGCTGTTCATCGGCATGGCGGATCTGGCGCTGGTCGCCGACGATGCCGGCCTGCGCAGGCTGGTGCGGGGCGAGCCCGGCGGTTGAGCGGCGTGCCACCGGGCGTTGCGGGTTGACCGCCGGCCGGCGACGGCCAACCCGCCCTGAATGAAACCGCGGAGGTCGCCGGGAGGGGAGCTGGTTCCTTGTTACGAGCGCAGCGACAAAACAATCTCCCGCCTGAGCAACAGCGGATTGCCGGACGAAGGGCATGGGAATTGCATTTGCGCGGGAGTGGCGCGCGGTGCGCCAGCTCACTTTAGGCATCGGGGCCATTGCGGCGAAGCAAGCAAGAATCAACACAGATTTTCACAGAAAGAAGATCTAGCCACAGAGTTTCACAGAACGTAATCCATAGTTCTTTTCAAAATGTCGTTGGATCCCAGGGGAGCAACACGATTGTCTCTGTGAAAATCTGTGGCTAGATCTTCTTTCCGTGAAATCTGTGTTGATTCTTGCTTGCTGCGCTTCCTGCACTTGCTTGCTGCGCTTCCTGCAAGAACCAGGGTGATATGGAACGGCGACAGCCTAACCCGGCCCCCGAGCCAAATGCGATTGCCCTGCGGGCGGGGGGGGATTGCCGCGTCGCGCAGGGCGCGCAATGACCGGGTGCGAGTATGCCGACGGTGCGCTCAGGTGCTGGCCTGGCGCGGAATCCGGTCGGTATCGATCTCCTGGAAATTCCAGAAACTGTCGAGCGCAATGCGCAGCCGGTTCGGCTTCGGCCGCAGCCGCATGCCGTCCGGCGGCGAAACCGGCGTGTGCGGCGCCAGCACGCTGCGCCAGAAATCCGGCGTCAACACCACGTCGTCGAGCGACGCGTGCGCCGCGGCATCGGCGGCTGCGCCCCGCCATGCCAGGCGCATCTGCAACGGCGCCAAGGTATGGACGCGCTTGCCGAAGTATGGCGCCTCGTAGGCCACGCCGGAGTTCACCGTCAGGATCGCGCCGACCTGCGGCAGGGCCATCATCCGATAGGCGTTGTCGTTGATCACGCCGATCACGCGGTTCGGCGCGGCGGCGGCCACCTCCAGCAGGCTGTGGCTGCGGTCGAGCGGATGCGGCTTCAGTACGACCGCCGCATGGCCGGCGCACAGCGCGTGGATCTCCGCGGTCCGCCGGCGGGCGTCGAAGAAGTCACCGCCGACGATCTGGGTCGAATCGAACCGCCGCTGACCGACCACCATCAAGGTGTTGTCGGGCACCCGCGCCTCGGAGATATAGCGGCACATTGCCTCGCGCAGGCCGGCGGTGGCCAGCACCTCGCTCTCCGAGACTGCCATCGACAGCAGTGCCGCCTGGGTGTCCGGGCAGCAGGCGCGCACCGCGAACAGCAGGTCGTCCATGAAGCGGATCGGGTGCAGGCGCAGATCGACATAGGGCACCGCGTGCGCCTCGAGCAATCGCACGAGCCAGGGCGGCAGCTCGTAGCCGACGCAGAAGCGCCGCCGCAGCCGTTCGATCACCAGCCGGTCGAGTTGCGCGGCGCCGGGCCGGCCATGGTCGGGCGACGCGGCATCGGGCAGACCTTGGTAAATCGACGCCCAGTACGCGTCGGCGGTTGCCGGGGCACGCAACGACTCGATCCCGCCGCACAGCGCCGGGGCGTCGCCGGTGGTCAGGCGCTCGACCGGCAGGCCGCATGCCAGGTGAAGCTGGCGCTTGATGGCGTTCCACAGCCAGAGCGTCTGGCGGTCGGCGCCACCCGGACGGCCGTTGACGTCGGGCCGCAGCAGGTCGCCGACGACGATCGCCGCGTCGATCATCGGCGGGCGGTGCGGGCTGTCGTTGCGGGCCTGGCGCGCCGGCGTGAGGCCGGTCGCAACCGCCGGCGCGAGGTGCCGGTCAATGGGCCATGCCCCGGGGTGCATCGCCCGGCGGCGCGGCGGCGGCGCGACCGGCGGTTCCGGCCAGGACGGGCGCGGCGTCGAAGCGCTTGCAGAAGTACAGCCGGTCATGCCCGGGCGGGCAGTCGTCCAGCTTGCCGAACGGGGTGAAGCCGATGCTGCGATAGAACGGTGCGGCCTGGAAGCTGAACGTATCGACATAGGCGCCGCGGCAGCCGCGCTGCCGCGCCTCCGCTTCCGCCGCCCGCATCAAGGCCGCGCCGACTCCCAGGCGGCGCAGCGGCTGGGGGACGAACAGCATCTGCACGTGCAGCCATTCGAACAGGGTGTAACCCCACAGGCCGCCGGCCACCGATCCGCCGTCATCCCGGATCGGGATGACCAGCAGGCGCGGTTTCGCCGGCCCGATCACGGCCAGGGAGCTCGCCTCGAGGGCGGCATAGATCGCCTCGAACGTGCCCGGGGGCGGGGCATCGGACGGGGCAAACGCCGAACGATTTTCGCTCAAGGCGCCGCGTCCTCCATCAGGCGGGCCCGGCCGATCCCGGGCTCGCTCGCCGGGTCAGGCGATCGTGTTGAGCAACGACGACCCGCCGGTGGTCGATGGGGTGGGCGCGGCCGCGCCGGCCGACTGCGACGGAGGAGCGCCGCCGCCGCCATGATGATGGTGGTGATGCGCCTGGCCGATCTGCTGGGCCACGCCAGCCTGCGCGGCGGCCGCGGTCTGCCCCGCTGTCCCGGTCTGGGCCGTGGCGGCGGCCTGGGCCGCCTGCGCCTGCGCCTGGTTCTGCAATTGCTGGGTGATACCCGCGGTTGGCGCGGCCGAAACGCTTGCGATGCTCATGGCACTGGTCCTGCTTTGAAGGAAGCCGGGTGACACTGCACCATGATGATTAACGAGGTGCTAAGACGAGGCGCCCGAAAGATTGCCTCTCCAACGGGGCGCCGGGCATGACACAGGGGGAGGTGGTGCAAACCGTAGGGTGTCAGGCGCACGGGCGGTTGGCATAAGACCCGAGGGCGAAACGGTAACCGGAGCCGGGCTTGTGGCGGGCCGCCAGTGCATGCGCTCCGCGCCTTCCGGCTGGCGTGCAGGCGGTGCTCGGGGAGGCATCGATCGCCTGGTCCGCCGCGCAATGGCCCGCGCATCAGCGGTGCCGGGTCCTGGCCCTGCCGCGCGGCCGGTCGCGTTCTGATCGCGATACGTTGAGGTCAGCCAACGCGCCGTCATAGCGAGCGAAGCGCAGCAATCTCCCGCATGAATCGGTGCGATGGCTCGCGGGAGATTGCTTCGCTTCGCTCGCAATGACGGTGTTGGCTGACGGCGTTCGCCAGATGGCGTTGGCCCGATGGCGTTGGCTGACGCCGTTCGCCTGATGGCGTAGGCCTGATGGGGTTGGCCCGATGGCATTGGCCTGATGGCGTTGGCTCAGGCGACGAACTTTGCGGTCATTTGATCGGTCTGTTGCCCTCGGCACAGGTTCGCGATAGCGATACCACGGTCACACGAACACGCGCCGATCCCGGCGCAGGAGGACCGTCACCCATGAGCATTCGCCTCACCCGCCGGGCAGTCATGCTCGGCGCGGCCGCCGCGCCAGCGATCATCCGCACCGCGCATGCCGCACCGATGAAGATGCGGTTGTCGTCCTCGCTGCCGAACGACCCGAACTTTGCCAATGGCCGGGTGTACTACGACAACCTCATCAAGCAGTTGAAAGCGGCCGGGCTGGACGCGCAGATCGACGTGCAGTTCTTCCCGGATAACCAGCTCGGGCAGGAAATCGACGTCATCAATTCGGTGAAGCTCGGCGTGATCGATATGATGGTGTCGGGCACATCGATCTCCGCCAATCTGGTGCCGTTGGTCGGGGTGTATGACCTCGGCTATATGTTCAAGAGCTTCCCGCAGCAGACCAAGGCGTTCGACGCCGGCGCGGCGAAGCCGATCGAGGACGCGCTGTTGAAAAGTGCCAACATCCGCGTGATCGGCTGGGCGTACAATTTCGGCTCGCGCAGCGTGTTGGCGCGGAAGCCGATCAAGGAGCCGGCGGACCTGGCCGGGCTGAAAATCCGCACGCTGCCGAACCCGGTGATCACCGAATGCCTGCGCCTGATGGGCGCCGCCGCCACGCCGCTGGCGTTCGGCGAGATCTACACCGCATTGCAGGCCGGCGTGCTGGACGGGTTGGAGCATGATCCGCCGACCATCCTGGCCAGCAAGTTCTATGAAACGGTGAAGGACTACTCGCTGACGCAGCACAATTTCTCGCCGCTGGCGACATATTTCAGCGACATGACGTACAAGCGGATGGACCCGAAGCTGCGCGACGGGTTCCTCGATGCGGCGCAGAAGGCCTCGGTGGACACCCGCGCGCATGGCCTGGCGGTGGAGCAGGAGGCGATCGAGGTGCTGAAGGGGAAGGGCGTGTCGGTGTTCGACTGCGACCGCGAGGCGTTTCGCAAGCGAGTCGAGCCGCAGACCGAGGCGTTTGTGAAGGCGCATCCGGACGCCAAGCCGGTGGTGGACATCATCCAGGCGACGACCGCGTGAGGCGAGCGTACGCCTCTCCCGCGTTGCGCGCGGGAGAGGTCGAGACGCGATGCGTCGCGGGTGAGGGGCGCGACGCACGAAGCGGACGTGCGTTACGCCCCTCACCCGGCGTCGCCGTGCTCGCCGATCTCTCCCGCGCCGCGGGAGAGGTGTACCGGGCGCCATGATCGACCGCATCGTCATCCGCCCGCTGCTGCGCGTGGTCGAAACGGCGGCGGCGCTGCTGCTGGCGGCGGATCTGCTGGTCGTGTCGTATTCCGTGCTGTGCCGCTACGTGCTGAACGCGCCGCTCGAGTGGGCGGACGACGTGGCACGCGGGCTGATGGTGGCGATGAGCTTCTTCGGCGCCGCCGCGGCGTTGGCGCATAGCGAGAACGTCGGCATCGCCTTCTTCGCCGAGCGCATGCCGGCCACACCGCGTCGCATCTGCGGTGCGATCGCCGCGCTGCTGGTGCTGATCACCGCTGCCTCGGTTGCGCTGGATGCGCTGACCCTGGGCGAACTGACCACCGGGCAGACCACCGGGTCCGGCCTGCCGCTGCAATGGACGTTCTATCCGATGGGCGTCGGCAGCGCCTGCATGGCGGTGTTCGCGCTGGACGATTTCCGCCGCCATCGCCTGGCGGACATCGTCGTCGCCCTGCTGGTGGTCGGCGGCCTGGTGGCAATCTTCTACGCCTGGGGCACGCTCTCACCCGACAGCATGCCTGGCCCCGGGCCGCTGATGTTCGCCGGTTTCGTCATCTGCCTGATCGGCGGCATGCCGATCGGCTTCGCGCTGACGCTGGCCGCGCTGATCTTCATCTGGGTCGACGGCTCGCTGCCCGGCGTCATCCTGGCGCAGCAGATGGCGCGCGGCATCGACAACTTCGTCTTGCTCGCCATCCCGTTCTTCATCCTGGTCGGCTACCTGATGGAGGCGAACGGCATGTCCGTCCGCCTGATCGAGCTGCTGGAGCGGCTGGTCGGACGCATGCGTGGCGGGCTGAACGTGGTCATGGTGCTGTCCATGGTCATCTTCTCCGGCATCTCCGGCTCGAAGATGGCGGATGTCGCGGCGGTGGGATCGGTGCTGATCCCGGCGGCGCGGCGCACCAACCAGAATCCCGGCAGCGCGGTGGCGTTGCTGTCCGCCTCGGCGGTGATGGCGGAGACCATCCCGCCCTGCATCAACCTGATCATCCTTGGGTTCGTCGCCAACATCTCGATCGGCGGGCTGTTCATGGCCGGGTTGCTGCCGGCGGGGCTGATGGCGCTGACGCTGATCGCGGTGGCGATCCTGTTCGGCCGGCCCGCGGCGCATATCGCAGCCGATGACCGCCCGAAGACGCCGATCGGGAAACTGTGGGGCGGCGCGGCGGTGACGCTGGGGCTGATCGTCATCATCTTCGGCGGCTTCAAGTCGGGCTTCGCGACCGCCACCGAGATCTCCTCCTTCGCCGCGATGTACGCGTTCGTGGTCGGCGGCGTGGTGTTCCGCGAGCTGGGGCCGCGCGCGGCGATGCGCAGCTTCGTGCAGTCGGCCAACCGCTCCGGCCTGGTGCTGTTCATCGTCGCCGCCGCCCAGGCGCTGGCCTTCGTGCTGACCTTGCAGCAGGTGCCGCACGCACTGGCCGAGCTGATGATCGGCTTGTCGCACAGCGGCGGCATCGCGCTGTTCCTGTTGCTGTCGATCGGCATCCTGATCGTCATGGGCTCGGTGCTGGAGGGTGCGGCGGCGCTGATCATCTTCGGTCCGCTGCTGGTGCCGGTGGCCGCCCAGCTCGGCATTGCGCCGCTGCACTACGGAGTGGTGCTGGTGATCGCCATGGGGATCGGGCTGTTCGCGCCGCCGCTGGGCCTGGGGCTGTATGGCGCGTGCCTGATCGGCAACGTGCCGATCGAGGTGACGGTGAAGCCGATGCTGGCCTATCTCGGACTGCTGCTGCTGTGCCTGCTGGCGATCGCCTTCCTGCCGGGCATCACGCTGTGGCTGCCGCATGCGGCGCGGTATCGGTAGGCGCGGACGCGGGAGTCGCGACGCCGGCCGCGGATTGCGTCGTCGCTGCGCCCTAGCAAGACACAACTCCCCCTCCCCTTGTGGAAGGGGGTTGGGGGGAGGGGGCGGTCCGTGCGAGCCTCCGACCGACCCCTCCCCCCAACCCCTTCCCACAAGGGGAGAGGGAGCCTCTTCCCCCCCTGGCGACCTCCGCAGTTTCATCCAGGGCGGGTCGGCCGCTGGCCGGTGGGGAACTCGCAATGACATGGATGTCGCGCGGCTCGCCGCCCGAGAGTCAGTGATTGGGGCGCTTGGCACGACAACACGAAACCGTGAGCCGCAGCATCGGCCGCCGTGGTCGAAAGCAGCCGTTTCCGTGCTATCAGGAGTACCTTGTCTGCGGCAGAGGATTCACCATGCGCCGTCTGATCACATGCCTGGCCGTCGCGCCGATGCTGTTTGGCGCGACGGCCGGATTTGCCCAAAGCAACCCGACCGCGGAACAGATCATCACTGCGCTGAAGCCCACCGGCAACCTGCAAAACGGGAATACCCGGGGTATCCGCCTGGCCTCGCCGTCCGGGCCGGCCGCGACGGCGGCCCCATCGGCCAACCCGGCGTGGTCATCGGCCTCCGCCCCCGGTGTGCGGACGGCAGCAACCCAGCCAATGGCCACGCCACAGTCTTCGGGAGCCGGCCGGTCGATCAACCTCACGGTGGTTTTCGCCACCGATTCGGCCCAGCTTACGCCGCAGGCCATGACGGCGCTGGATCAACTCGGCCGCGCGCTGAGCAATCGCGAGCTGTCGGACTATCGGTTCCGCATCGAGGGCCATACCGACACGGTGGGCTCCGCCGACTACAACCGCGCATTGTCGGAGCAGCGGGCGGCTTCTGTCGTGGCGTATCTCAGCGCGAAGTTCGGCGTCGCACCGGCACGGCTGGAAGCGGTCGGCATGGGCGAGCAGGGGCTGCTGGTGCCGACGCCGCCGCAGACTCCGGAACTGCGCAACCGGCGCGTGCAGATCATCAACCTCGGGGCGTGAACCGGCGGACCGCGCCGCCTGTCCGCGTGCGCGGGCGGCGCGCCAGGCGTCTCCTGCGTAGCGCCCGGACTGCGCCGGGTTGAAGGCTGGCGTCGCCACACTTGCCCCGGTTGCCACCTGACAGTCCCCTGAGCCCGGCGTGCCGGCCTGGCCCGAGTCCCCACCCGGCCGGCCACACACCAGTGCGGTCGGCCGCATCGCAGCCTCCCTGTTGGTTCCGTGCCGGTTGCCGTATCATTTCCAGCCACGCGGCACGCCACGATGCCGCCGCAACCGGAGGCGACGACCATGCTCGGTCTGATGCAGCAGCAACCGCTGATGATCTCTGCCCTGCTGACCCACGCGGCACGTCACCACGCCGCGGGCGAGGTCGTCTCGCGCACCCATGACGGCAGCATCCATCGCACCACCTGGGGCGAGACGGAACGCCGCGCGCGGCGTCTGGCGCGGGTGCTGCAACGCCTGGGCATCGGCGACGGCGACCGCGTCGGCACGCTGGCGTGGAACGACTACCGCCATCTCGAAGTCTATTACGCGGCGCCGGGGATGCAGGCGATCTGCCACACCGTCAATCCGCGGCTGCATCCGGACGACATCGCCTACATCATCAACCACGCCGCCGACCGGGTGCTGTTCGTCGATATCGGCTTCGCCGCGCTGCTGAACCAGATCGCGCCGCGCATCAGCGACAGCGTGCGCGACGTGGTGATGCTGGGCACCGCCGCACAGATGCCGGAGGTCGCGCTGGCGCCGGGCATGCGGCTGCACTGCTACGACACGCTGATGACTGAGGCCGACGAGGACTACGCCTGGCCCGGCTTCGACGAGAACACCGCCAGCGCGCTGTGCTACACGTCCGGAACGACCGGGCGGCCGAAGGGCGTGCTGTACAGCCACCGCTCCACGGTGCTGCATGCCTACGCGATCGCCCTGCCCGACGTGCTGGCGCTGCGCGCGATCAGCCGGATTCTTCCGGTGGTGCCGATGTTCCATGTCAACGCCTGGGGAATTCCCTATGCCACGGCGATGACCGGGGCGGCGCTGGTGCTGCCGGCGCGGCACCTGGACGGCGCCAGCATGGCGGCATTGCTCAACGAGGAGCGCGTCACGCTGACCTGCGGCGTGCCGACCGTGTGGCTCGGCCTGTTGCAACACCTGCGCAGCAGCGGCGAGAAACTGCACACGGTGACCCGCATCATGACCGGCGGGTCGGCGGCGCCGCCGCTGCTGATCGAGGCGTTCCGCGACGAGTACGGCGTCGCGGTGGAGCATGGCTGGGGCATGACCGAACTGAGTCCGGTCGGCACCTACAATGCTCCGAAACTGGCGCAGGTGGGATTGGAGAAAGCTGCGGCGGTGCGGCACATGCTGAAGCAGGGGCGCATCCTGGCCGGGATCGACATGAAGATCGTCGATGGCGAGGGCCGCGAACTGCCGTGGGACGGCGTGGCGTTCGGCGACCTGATGGTGCGCGGGCCGTGGGTGACCTCCGCCTATTACGGCGACGAGCCGGGCAGCGCGTGCGATGCCGAGGGCTGGTTTGCCACCGGCGACGTGGCGACGATCGATCCCGACGGGTTCATGGAAATCACCGACCGGTCGAAGGACGTGGTGAAGTCGGGCGGCGAGTGGATCAGCTCGATCACGCTGGAAAATATCGCGGTGTCGCATCCGGACGTGTTGGAGGCGGCGGTGATCGCCGCACGCCATGCGAAATGGGACGAGCGACCGCTGCTGCTGGTGGTGCCGCGGCCGGGTCACACGATCGATCCGGAATCGGTGCTGCAAATCTATGAGGGCAAGGTCGCCAAATGGTGGCTGCCGGACGCGGTGGTCGTGGTGGACGCGTTGCCGCATACCGCGACGGGCAAGCTGCTGAAGACCGCATTGCGTTCGCGCTACCGGGATTACCTGGAAGAGCAGCAGGCGCCGACCGGGTAACGGCTCACGCGGGGCGATCGGGCTTGATCCGGAAGCACGCGCCTGGCGGCTGCGGGGTCGGTATCATCCAACGGCTCGCGGCAAAGCAGGCACGATTCGACATGCGGCGCAGCATCGCCCGCCCCGTCATGGCGGGCCGTCGCCCCTGGGCGTTACTGAGCTCGACTTTCGGCAATTTCGTGGGGTCGTGGAGACCAGGGGTGACGGCGGCGCTTGTGCCTCCGCAATGCAGCAAGATCCTTGGCACGGAGCAAGCGCGGCGGGCACGGTGAACAGGGCGGCCGCCTGCCTCCCCGACAGTCGGGGCAACACGCAAGCTCGGTGTTCACCGTGCCCTCCGCGCTTTCTCCGTGCTGAAACCTGGCGATTTTCGTGAACCGCAGTCGGCGCGGCCGGTGCGTCGGGACTGCGCTGACCGCGCCGTGATCGGTCCGCAACTTCGGACCCGTGCCCCGGTTTGGCGCCGACCGATTTGTTGGATGTCCCGGTCATGATCGGACGGCGGCTTATTCCTGTGCGATTGCAAAACCATCGGTGGAGACTGGCTGCCTACCGTCGAAAATTGCGGAAAGTCGCGGATGGTCCGCCTTCGCGCACCATGACGAGAGAACGGTCGCAGCGTTGGACCCCAAATGCGATCGCCCCGTGGTGGGGGGGTGAATATCGCAATTAACTCGAATGACAAGTACAACGTGAACTATTCATACCGCGAGCGCGGCAATGCGGGTCACGACCGCAGCGTTCATCAAGCACGACGGCACTCTCTCCGATCGGGCGTTGTCCGAACCGGAGACGCTCACAAAGAACGGCCGCGACCGTCTGGCTGTCGCCTCCGCCGGGGAATACCAACGGCTCCGGCGTCGGGACCGGCGAGTACTCAGGGTGGGCGAGCTAACCGGCGACGAGATCGCGCTCATCGCCGGGGCCGAAGTTTCGGCTGAGTACGCGCATCTGGATGAAGAGCTGAAAGACTGGCAGCCGTAAGTTGGCCGGCCGCTGAGGGACGGCCATAACGATCGGACGGTTCACCCGCCGCCACGGCGGAAATGCGCGAAGAAGCGCGCCATGATCAAGTCGATTTCGGCCTGCGTATAGCCCTGAAACACAAATTCCACATCCACCACGGGCAGACGCACCGCGGCGATCCTCCGCTCTCGCGGATCGATCAGCCGCAGACGCCAGCTTCTGCCGTCCTCCACATGGCTGAACTGAGCCAGCATGGTATCGTACTCGACGGACGCGACAGCGGGCAGCCTCCGGTGGAACTCTTCAGCCACGCAGCCCATCTCGAAGCGCAGGGTCACATCGGCCGGCGTGGCGTCCATCAGCCGCCCGCGACCGGCGGCCAGATCGCCAACACGTCCCCATCGACGAACCGTTTGGTGGCGCGTTGGCTGGGCGGCACGAACACCCCGTTCAGCACGACAAGTTTCACCAACGCTGCCGGCATGCCGAGCGGCGCGACAATCGAATCGATGGTTGCGGTCGGGTCAACCTCCATCGGCATGGCATGGCTTCTGCGGAACGCCTCGGGCAGATACTGGGTCAGCGACGCGTACAGCTTCAGCGTTACGTGAATCCTGCCCTCGCCGGTAATCCTGGGATGCATGACGCCGGTGCCGGTTCGCCTGGGTTCAAACTCCAACGTCGAGTATGGCGGCTTTTTGCCGTCAGTGCGAGCAGAGCGAAGCAAAGTCCTGCGCCAATGCAGGCCGGGAGATTGCTTCGCTCCGCTCGCAAGGTACAACTCCCCCTCCCCTTGAGGGAGGGGGAGTCTCTTGCCCGCGGCGACGCCCACAGTTTCATCCAGTGCGGGTCGCGGCTGCCGGCTGGTGGTCAACTCGCAACGACGGCGTGGATCGCACTCGCGGCGTCACTACACCGCGCATCGCCTCGGCTACCTCACGCGGCAGCCTGCGCACACGCCAGGTAGGCGGCCATGAGCTGCGTTGGATCCCGCATCAGGCGAGCCTTCCAAGGCCCAAGCTTCGTGCGCGACTGGATCAGCCCGCGGATCACCCCGACATGCTCTGTCAGGCCCAGACTGGTCGCCCCGGCCAGCACATCGCCATCGAACTCCAGCCGCAAATACTTGAACGCGCCGTCGTCGCTGAGTTCGGTGTGATCGCCGCCCGCCACGCCCTGCCACTGGCCGAACGACGCAGAAATCAGGCCAAACGTGTCCAGCACGTTGATCGCCAGCGCGCCCTGCGAGCGCGTCGGCCGCCCCGCCATGTTCATCGCCGCGATGCGCGCCTGGTCCGCCGCGTTCAACTGGATCGCGTTGATAAATCGCTTCCCAGTGCCGAATTCGACCGCCTCGACGCAATCGCCGGCCGCGTAGACGTTCGCCACGCTCGTCTGCATCCGGTCGTCAACCAGGATGCCGGTTTCCGTGGCGATGGCGCTGCCCGCCAGGAAGCCGATCTGCGGCCGCACGCCGGTAGCGGAGATCACCACATCGACGTCCAGCGTCTCGCCCTGTTCCAGCGTCACATGCAGGCCGCCGGTGTCGCGCTCGATCCGCGTTGCCTTCGCTCCGGTCAGGATGCGGACGCCCTTGCCTTCGCACCACCGCTTGATCAGCGCAGACGCTCCTGGCGGCATCATGCGCGGCACCACGCGATCGCCCATCTCGACCACGGTCAGCGTGGCGCCACGCGCGGCAATCGCCTCCATGATGATGCAGCCGATGAAGCCCGCCCCAAGCTGCAACACCCGAGCGCCCTGTTGCACCGAATCCGCGATCTTGCGGGCGTCGGCGAGCGTCCAGCAGGTCAGCACCCCGGGCTGATCGATGCCAGGGATCGGCGGACTGCTCGGCGCTGCTCCGGTGGCCAGCAGCAGCCGGTCATACGCCAGCACGCCGCCGTCATTCAGCACCACCGTGCGGGCCTGCGTATCGATGCGCTGCGCCGCCGCCCGGCGCAGGGCAATGCGAAGCCCGGCAAAGTGATCCGGGCCCTTGCGCAGGTAGGTCCCCGGCTCGCCGATATTGCCGCTCAGCAGATAGGGGATTGCCATGCGTGAGTAGGGCGGCTCCGGCTCGTCGCCCACCAGCACGATGTTGTCCTGCGGACGCTGCGCGCGCAGCGTCTCGGCCGCGATCACCCCGGCCGGACCGTTGCCGATGATGACGTGGCGCATCGGCGCCACGTCACAGGCTGAGGCGGGTCAGCGTCTCCGGCGTCGGCCGCCCGTCGGGGCTCCAGCCGCGCGCTTCGTAATAGGCGGGCATCATCTTGTGCAGTTCGTTGACCTTGCCTTTCGCCGGGCCGGTCTTGGCCGGTTCCTCCAGCAGCCGCTTCGGCAGCGTGTCGTCAGCCGCAGTGAAACCGGCCGCCAGGTTGAACTGCCGCTCCAGGTTCCAGATCCGCTCGCCGACCACGCCGAGGTTTTCCAGCGACCAGTCGCCCTCGCACGCCGCTTCCAATTGCGGTGCGACATCCTGCAACGTCCAGGCGAAGGAGGTGAACACGCAGATGCCGGCACTGTCGAACACCGCGGTGGCGTCCTGGAACGCCTTGACCAGATCCGCCTTGCCGTCGGTCACCAACGGATCGGTCTTCACCGGGATGCCGAGGATCTCGCTGGCAACCGTATAGCCGCGCAGGTGGCAGGCGCCGCGGTTGGACGTAGCGTAGGCCAGGCCCATGCCCTGGATGCCGCGCCCGTCATAGGCCGGGAACTCCTGGCCCTTCACCGTCATCGACAGCTCGGGATGGCCGTACTTGGCGCACAGCCGCTTCGAACCCTGGCCGACTTCCTTGCCGAATCCCTCGCCCCGCGCGGTCTGTTCGCACAGGAAGGTCAGCGCCTTGGCAGAACCGAACGGCGCCTCGATGCCGATCTGCTCTTTGGTCAGCACGCCCATCTCGTAGAGTTCCATCACCGCGCCGACGGTGGCCCCGAACGAGATCGGATCGAAGCCATCCTCGTTGCACAGGAAATTGGCGTAGGTCAGCGCCTCCAGGTCGTTGACGCCATTCGCCGAGCCGAGCGCCCAGGCGGCTTCGTATTCCAGGCCGCCTGACGCGCCCCAGTACGCCGGGTTGTTGACCACGGTGAAGTGGGTCGGATCGATCTTCGAGATGCGGCCGCAGGCGATGGTGCAGCCGAAGCACGCCTGGTTGGTCACCAGGTTCGCCTTGCCGTCGGTGGCGCGCGGTTCGCGCATCGCTTCGGCCGAGATGTCCTTGGCGCCCTCGAACTGCACGTCGCGGTGGTTGCGGGTCGGCATCGCGCCGACCTCGTTGATGACGTTCATCAGCACCTGAGTGCCGTAGGTGGGCAGGCCCTGTCCGGTCACCGCATTGCCGGCCAAGACCTGCTTGGCCGCCGTTGTCGCCTTCATGAAGCCCATCGGGTCCTTGATGCCGCCGACCCCCTTGGTGCCGCGCACGGCGATCGCCTTGAGGTTCTTCGACCCCATGACGGCACCGACGCCCGAGCGCCCCGCGGCGCGGTGCAGGTCATTGATCACCGCGGCGTAGAGCACCTGGTTCTCGCCGGCGCGGCCGATGCAGGACACGCGCAGCAGAGGATCCTGGTGCTTGCGCTTCAGCGCCGGTTCGGTCTCCCAGGTGGTCTTGCCCCAGAGGTCCGCCGCGTCCACCAACTCCGCGTCGTCGTTCTCGATATGCAGATAGACCGGCTTGGGCGAGCGCCCCTCCAGGATGACCATGTCCCAACCGGCCATCTTGAGTTCGGCGCCCCAATGACCGCCGGAGTTTGAGCACGCGATGGCGCCGGTCAGGGGACCCTTGGTGATGACCGAATAGCGGCCGCCGGTGGACGCCATCGTGCCGGTCAACGGACCGGTGGCGAAGATCAGCTTGTTGCCGGGCGACAGCGGATCGACCTTGGGATCGGTCTCCTCGACGAGGTATTTCGTCGCCAGGCCACGCTGGCCGAGGAATGCCTTGGCCCACGCCATGTTGAGTGGCTCGGACTTGCAGGTCCCGGCGGTAAGGTCGACGCGCAGCAGTTTGCGTTGCCAGCCCATGATTGCTCTCCCTCAGTCCGCGTGACCGGCGGCCGGCTGGTTGTCCAGCTTGCCGGCCCATTGCCGCATCCGATCCAGCCCGGTCCAGTCGGCATCGATGTAGGTGATGGCGCCGGTCGGGCAGGCGTCCGCGCAGGCCGGCTTGCCGCCGCACAGGTCGCATTTCTGCACCTTCCCGGTGTCGGCGACGTAGTTGATGGTGCCGAACGGGCAGGCGATGGTGCAGACCTTGCAGCCGACGCAGGTCGCCTCGTTGACGATCTTGGCGCCGGTGGCCTTGTCGACGGTGATCGCCTCGACCGGGCAGGCGTGCAGGCACCAAGCCTCGTCGCACTGGGTACACGTATAGGGCACCTTCCGCCCGGTCTCGTG
>JBEKNT010000047.1:0-23989 GCA_049522565.1 Acetobacteraceae bacterium | reverse complement strand
CGATCGCGAGCCCGATCGCGCTGATCAACGAGCTGCATGCGCCATCTCGGACCTCAGCCGGAGGCTGTCCAGTCGTCCTGCGCCGACTCCCCGCCAGGGACCCAGGTGACCTCGATCCTCTGGTAGACAAATTGAATCTGCTCGATCTCGTGGGCGTCTTCGCCGTCAGACGGCGTCAGGGCGACTCCGGTGATCTGCGCGTTGGTCAGGAGGACGAAGAAGTAGGGAGACACAATCTCTGGGTAGGGCCGCCAAAATTCAATCTTGACGCTGGTCAGCGTCTCGTTCGTAACCATGGCCTCGAACAATTTCGGCGACGCCTCATCAATCTCCTTGCGGATCACGACGGGCTTGTGCTGGCGCTTGCCACTCGGCAGACCCGACGCCGCATCGAGCGGCGTCTCGATCGCGTAAGCGAAGCCGAGCAACGCGATCCAACCCTCCCGGCCTTTCTGCGTGACGTTGCCTTTGATTGCGCCCTGTTTCTGGCCCTGCAAGGTCATGTACGCCAAGTGCGCCATCGCCGCTGTCCCTTGTTAGGTGCTCACATCCCGCCGAGATGCTCGGCGACGGCGAAGATGTCCTTATCGCCGCGGCCGCAGAGGTTCATAACGATGATCTGGTCCTTGCCCAGGGTGGGGGCGAGCGTGGTGACGTGTGCCAGCGCATGCGCCGGTTCCAGTGCCGGGATGATGCCCTCGGTGCGGGTGCAGAGCTGGAACGCCGCCAGTGCTTCCTGGTCGGTCGCCGACACGTATTCGACACGGCCGATATCGTGCAGCCACGAGTGCTCCGGTCCGATGCCGGGATAGTCCAGGCCGGCGCTGATGCTGTGTGCCTCGATGATCTGCCCATCGTCATCCTGCAACAGGTAGGTGCGATTGCCGTGCAGCACGCCGGGGCGGCCGCCGGTCAGGCTGGCAGCATGCTCACCGGTTTCGATCCCGTGCCCGCCGGCTTCCACGCCGATCAGCCGCACCGGATCATCCAGGAACGGGTGGAACAGCCCCATCGCATTGGAGCCACCGCCGATGCAGGCCACCGCCACGTCCGGCAGTCGGCCCTCGGCTTCCTGCATTTGCCGCTTGGTTTCTTCGCCGATCACCGACTGGAAGTCGCGCACCATCATCGGATACGGGTGCGGGCCCGCGACGGTGCCAATCAGGTAGTAGGTGTCCTCCACGTTGGCGACCCAGTCGCGCAACGCCTCGTTCATCGCATCCTTCAAGGTCGCGGCACCCGATGTCACCGGCTTCACCTCGGCGCCGAGCAATTTCATGCGGAAGACGTTAGGCTTCTGCCGCTCGACATCGGTGGCGCCCATGTAAACCGTGCAGGGCAGGCCAAACAGCGCACACATGGTAGCGGTAGCAACGCCATGCTGCCCGGCGCCGGTCTCGGCGATGATGCGGGTCTTGCCCATGCGGCGGGCCAGCAGGATCTGGCCCATACAGTTGTTCGCCTTGTGGCTGCCGGTGTGGTTCAGCTCGTCGCGCTTGAAATAAACCTTGGCACCGCCGAGGTGCCGGGTCAGCCGCTCGGCGTACCACAGCGGACTCGGCCGGCCGACATAATGTGTCAGGTGGCGCTGCAAATCCGCATGGAATGCCGGGTCGGCTTTCGCCGCGTTGTACGCTTGCTCGACCTCCAGGATCAGCGGCATCAGCGTCTCGGCGACGAAACGTCCGCCGTAGTCGCCGAACCGGCCGCGCTGGTTGGGGCCGTTGCGCAGGCTGTTGACGCCCGCTGGTGCAATCGTGGTTGTCACGCTTTTGCCATCTCCGTTCGCGGCTGTCTTCTAGCCCAAGATCGCGTTGCGGTCACCTGCCGCTATGTTGCGATGCACAAAATCATGCTCGCGTTAAGCGCTGGATTTACCGCACGTTTTGCTTCTTAGTATCGGCAAAATCGACCCCATCCGCGACCGTCGCGGAGCGCCGGAAGGAACATCCTTTGGACATCGAACCGCAGCCCGCAACCGCGCGGCACAAGACCTGGAAAACCCTGGCAGCGGAGGCCCTGGCCGGCACAGGCGTGCATGCCTCGCGGGCCGTGCACGCCAACCTGACCGCGCCCGCGCTGGTGGCCGAAGCGCTCCGCCGCAATGAAGGACGCCTCGCCTGGGACGGCGCGCTGATGGTGGAAACCGGCGTGCATACCGGCCGCTCGGTGCAGGACAAGTTCGTGGTGGACGAGCCTTCGATCACGCATGACGTCTGGTGGGGCAAGATCAACCAGAAGCTGGCGCCGGAGAAATTCACCGTCCTGAAGGGCCGCGTGCAGGCCTATCTGCAAGGCCAGGACCTGTTCGTGCAGGACCTGTATGCAGGCGCCGATCCGGCGTTCCGCGTGCGTGTGCGCCTGGTGAGCACCGGCGCCTGGCAGGCCTTGTTCGCCCGCAACATGTTCATCCGCCCGCCGGAGGAGGAACTCGCCGGTTTCGAGCCCGACTACGTGATCCTGCATGCGCCGCATTTCCATGCCGATCCGGCATTGGACGGCGTGCGGTCCGGCACCGCCATCGCCTTGTCGTTCGCGCAGCGCTGCATCGTTATCGCGGGCAGCGAGTATGCGGGCGAGATCAAGAAATCGATCTTCACCGTGATGAACTGGATCCTGCCGGAACGTGGCGTGCTGCCGATGCATTGCAGCGCCAATATCGGCGAGGCGGGCGACGTGGCGCTGTTCTTCGGCTTGTCCGGCACCGGCAAGACGACGCTGTCCTCCGATCCGCATCGCAAGCTGATCGGTGACGACGAGCATGGCTGGGGCGACGGCGGCGTGTTCAATTTCGAGGGCGGCTGCTACGCCAAGGTGATCGACCTGTCGGCCGAGCATGAGCCGGAGATCTGGGCGGCGTCGCACCGCTTCGGCACGGTGCTGGAGAACGTGGTGGGCGACCGGCATGGCAAGTTGGACCTGACCGACAAGTCGCTGACCGAGAACACCCGCTCCTGCTATCCGGTCGAGTACATCCCCAATGTGGAGCTGTCCGGCCGTGGCGGCCAGCCGCGCAACGTGTTGATGCTGACGGCGGACGCCTATGGCGTGATGCCGCCGATCTCCAAGCTGTCGCCGGCGCAGGCGATGTATCACTTTCTGTCGGGCTACACCGCGAAGGTGGCCGGCACTGAGAAGGGGCTGGGCGGGTCGCCGGAAGCGACCTTCTCCACCTGCTTCGGCGCGCCGTTCCTGCCGCGCCGGCCCGAGGTCTACGGCAAGATGCTGGAGGCGTTGATCCAGCGGCATGGCGCCGATTGCTGGCTGGTGAACACCGGCTGGAGCGGCGGCCAGTACGGCGTCGGCAAGCGCATGAGCATCCGCCACACCCGTGCTCTGCTGCGCGCCGCGCTGGACGGCAGCCTGGCGCGGGGCCGCTTCCGCAAGGACCCGTTCTTCGGCCTGGCGATCCCCGAACACGTGGCGGACGTGCCGGCCGAGGTGCTCGATCCACGGCAGTCCTGGACGGACAAGGCAGCGTACGATCGGACGGCGCGCGAACTGGTCGCCAACTTCGAGAAGAATTTTCACCCGTTCGAGGCGGGGGTAGGGGAGGAGATCCGCGCGGTAGCGCTCCGGGCGGCGGCGTAGGGTTCACGGAAGCGCAATCGCGATCGGTCGATCGCTGCGGCCGCAGGCCCTGGCGAACATCCCGGTCGTTACTGGTTTCCCGTCGGCCGAAGACGGCTCCGGTCAACCCGCTTGACGTGGATCAAGGCGCCGATGGCGCGCCTCTGCCATAGCCCGCAGGCTCAGGCGGAAAGGTCTGGCCATGATCGGCGTCGACTGGGGCACCAGCAATTTCCGGGCGTTCCTGCTGGACGCCCGGGGCAACATCCGCGACCGGCGCAAGGCACCCTGCGGCGTGCTGCACGTGCCCGACAACCGGTTCGCCGAGACGCTGCGCGCCGAAATCGGCGACTGGCTCGATCGCGGCGAGGACCGCGTGCTGGCGTGCGGCGCGGTCGGCAGCAAGGAGGGTTGGCGGGAGATGCCATACCTGCCCTGCCCGATTGGCGTCCCCGAACTGGCCCGAGGCACCGTCGCCGTGCCGTTCGCCGGCGCGCAGGTGCGGCTGGTGCCTGGCGTCGGCTACGTCGACGCCCAAGGGGTGCCCGACACGATGCGCAGCGAGGAGACGCAGATCGCCGGCATCCGCGGCGAGCTGGGCGAGGGCGGCCTCACCTGCCTGCCCGGCACGCACAGCAAGTGGGCGCGTCTGCGCGACGGGCGCATCATCAGCTACTGCTCGTACATGACCGGTGAGGTGTTTGGCGCGCTGCGGGAGCACACGGTTTTCTCCCGCACGATGCGTGACGGACCGACCGACTGGACGGCGTTCGAGCAGGGGCTCGCGCGGTCCGGCGAGGTGGGCGGGTGGCTGCACCACGTGTTCGGTGTGCGTGCGCTGTGCGTGAACCGCCGGCTCGATGACTTGGCAGCGCCATGGTACTTGTCGGGCTTGCTCATTGGCCATGAGGTTCGGGTGGCGTTGCCGTCCGGCGAACTGGTGCATCTTGTCGGGGAGCCGAATTTGACCCCGCTGTATGCGCGGGCGATCGCCGTCCTGGGCGGCGAGGCGCGTGTCGAAGACGCCGACGCCGCGGCGCGCGGACTGGCGGTTATCGGTGCCGCAATCGACTGGAACGGCTAGAGCGGTACGCCTTATGCCGTATTGGACTGGCCGATGGGACCCGTTTGGGTCTGTCCGATCAATCCGCTGTGTGCCATTGGTCCAACGCATTCTACGCTTGGAGGCGCCGCGTGTACGTTCCGCCGCTGTTCAACGAAGCCCGCATTGACGTTTTGCATGATGCGATCCGCGCGTCCGGGCTCGCAACGCTGGTCACCCTCACCCGGGACGGCCTGATCGCCAGCCACGTCCCTCTGCTGCTTGACCCTGAGCCGGCGCCGTACGGCACCTTGATCGGCCATCTGGCACGGCCCAACCCGCAGGCACGCGGCGCCATCGGCGAGGCCCTGGCCATCTTCCAGGGACCGGACGCCTACATCACCCCGTCCTGGTACGCCACCAAGCGCGAGACCGGCAAAGTGGTCCCAACCTGGAACTACGTCGCGATCCATGCCGCCGGTCCAATCGCGTTCTTCGACGACCCCGACCGCTTGCTCGATATCGTCACCCGTCTGACCGACAAGCAGGAAGGCGGTCGTGCCGCCCCCTGGGCCGTGTCCGATGCGCCCGCCGATTTCGTGCAGGGCATGCTGAAGGGCATCGTCGGCTTCGCCATCCCGCTCACGCGGCTGGAGGGCAAGTGGAAGATGAGCCAGAACCGCCCGGCGGAGGACCGCGCCGGCGTGATCGACGGGCTCGCCGCCGAGGGGCGGCAGGACGTCGCCGCCTTGGTCCCCGCCCCCACCCCGACGTAGGGCGGCAAAGCGCAACGCATTCCGCCGCTTGTGCCCCGGCGGAGTGCGCGGCGCCGGTCCGCCCTGCCGCCCGACCAACCCCATCGCGCACACCCTGCAACCCGAAACGGTTGCCTCCGTGTCGGCAGCGTGGCCATATCCGGACGGTTCCAATCCAGGTCCGCCACAGCATCCATGGACACCATCTACCGAGGCGACATCACAACCGCCCGCGGGCGATTGCTCGCGTGGGTGGACGCACTGTTCGTCGACCATGCGGTGTTCCGCCTGGTATGGAGCAACCTCGGCACCGTGGCACCGGGCCGGTTGTATCGCTGCAACCATCCGACCCCCGGCCGCCTCGCCGCCCTGACCCGCCGCCTCGGCCTGAAGACGCTGATCAACCTGCGCGGGCCGACCGGCAACGGCTCGGACGCTCTGTCGCGGGAGGCCGCCGCCCGGCTCGGCCTGGACTTCGTCGATATGGCGCTGGAAAGCCGCGGCGCGCCACAGCGCGACCGCATTCTGCGGCTGCACGCCATCTACAGCTCGATGCGCGCGCCGGCGCTGCTGCACTGCAAGTCGGGCGCCGACCGGGCCGGGCTCGCGGCCGGGCTGTTCGTGCTGTTCGAGGGCGGCTCCGCGCGCGACGCCCTGCGCCAGTTGTCGCTGCGCTTCGGCCATATCCGTCAGGCGAAAACCGGCATCCTCGACGCGTTCTTCCTGCGCTGGCAGCGTGAGGGCGAAGGCCGCAAGCCCTTCCTCGACTGGGTGCGCGAGGACTACGATGAGGCCGCCCTGCGGCGGGACTTCCACGCGAACGGTCTCGCCAGCTTCATCAACGACTGGGTGTTGGCGCACGAATGACCGCGGACGAGGTGTTGGAAACGCTGCCGATCGCCGACTGGCAAGGCCCGTTCGTGCCGGTCGTGCAGCGCCACGCGATCGATGCGCTGGAGTCCGGCCGGGTACTGGTGCTGCCCGCGCTGCGCTTCGTCGTGGCCGAAGAGGAGCGGCGGTTCCTCGATGCGGGGAGTCTGGGCGGTAGCCGCAAGAACATCAGCCTGGATCCGGAGCGCGGCACGCTGGGCAACAGCGCACTGCCGCCGGCCGACGCTACTGCCCTGGCCGGCATGATGCGGCGCTTTGCCGCCTGTGCGATGCGGCTGGTGACCGGCCTGCTGCCCGGCTACGCGCCGGTCCTCGAACGCGCACGCACCAGCTTCCGCCCCGCCGAGATCGCCGGCCGCGCCTATTCGCCGCGGCACGATGACCGGCTGCTGCATGTCGATGCCTTCCCCACGCGGCCGATGGCCGGGCGGCGCATCCTGCGCGTGTTCAGCAACGTCGCGCCGGACGGGGCGCCGCGCGAGTGGCGGGTCGGCGAGCCATTCCCCGACTTCGCCCGCGCTTTCCTGCCCCGGGTGAAACCGCCGCTGCCGGGAAGCGCCCGGGCGCTGCAATTGCTCGGGCTGACCAAGGGGCGGCGCAGTGCCTACGACCACATCATGCTGGGGCTGCACGACGCCGGGAAACTGGACGCCGCCTACCAGGCGGACGGCCCGAAAGCCGAGGTCAGCTTTCCCGCCGGCACCACCTGGCTGTGCTTCACCGACCAGGTGCTGCACGCCGCCCTGGCCGGCCACTGCGCGCTGGAGCAAACGTTCCATGTGCCAGTGGCGGCGCTGGCGTATCCGGAGCGGGCGCCGCTGCGGGTGCTGGAGCGGCTGGCGGGTCGCGTGCTGGTTTGAACATGCGCCGGGGAACCCGTCGCCGATAACCGCGCCCGCGTTATTTCGAATTTCTCGGCGCTCGTCGAAACTGTGGGATGATTTTCAGATCGTTAGTCGACGCCCGACAATGGACGAATCGATTGATGGCGCGTCGGCCCGTTCCCCCCCGTCATGCCGACCACCGGGTCAAGCGCCCGGTGGCAGGCTCCGGTCGGCATCCAAGACTATGCTGATCTCACGCAAGAAAGTCGTGAATGGCGGGCCGGAGCCTGCCCCCGGGCACTTGACCCGGGGGCCCGCCATGACGTGTTGGTTCGGGTCTTGCGATACGCGACGCCGTTATTCTTGGGCGTCGCCTATGCGTGCGTCATGCGGTTCCATGCGTCCAGCGCGGCGATCTTGTACGCCTCCGCCAGCGTCGGGTAGTTGAACGTGTTCTCGATGAAGTAGTCCAGCGTGCCTTGCAGGTTCAGCACCGCCTGGCCGATATGCACCAGTTCCGTCGCGCCCTCCCCGACAATATGCACGCCAAGCAAGCGCCGCGTGTCCAACGCGAACAGCATCTTCAGCAGCCCGGCATTGAGCCCCATGATATGTCCGCGCGACGTCTCGCGAAACCGCGCCACCCCGCATTCATACGGAATGTCGCGCTTGCGCACCTCCTGCTCGCTCATCCCGACAGTCGAAATCTCCGGCACCGAGTAGATGCCATACGGAAAAAACTCCGGCGCCGGCGGCATCGGCATATTGAACGCGTGGCAGGCCGCAATCCTCCCCTGCTCCATCGACGTAGAGGCCAGGCTCGGGAAACCGATGGCGTCGCCGGCGGCGTAGATATGCGCCACCTCGGTCTGGAACGTGACCGCATCCACTTTCAAGCGGCCGCGCTGATCCGCGGTCAAGCCGCAGGAATCCAGATTCAGCGCATCGGTCGCACCGACCCGGCCCGCGGCATAAAGCAGCATCTCCGACCGCAGGCGGCGGCCGTTCTCCAACACGGTGACCGGCCAGTCGTTCTCGAATTCGATGCGCGCCACCTTGCAACCGAAGCGCAGCGCCATGCCGCGGTCGCGCAATTGATGGGTGAAGTCCTCGATCAGTTCATCGTCGATGAATTCAAGGATACCGGGCCGCGCTTCCACCAGAGCGACGGTGACATCCAGCGCGCTGAAGATGGTGGCATACTCGACGCCGATCACGCCGCCGCCGACCACGGTCAGGCTGCGCGGCAGCCGGAGAATGTCGACGATCTCGTCGCTGTCCACCACGCTGTGGCCGTTGAACGGCACGTCGGCGGGGCGGTAGGGGCGCGTGCCCACCGCCACCAGGAAGCGCTCGCCGGTCAGCACGCGGATGTCGCCGCTGTCCAACGTTATCTCGATGCGGTGCGGATCGAGGAAGCGTGCCGTGCCGCGCAGCGTCGTCACCGCGTTGCGGGCGAACTGGTGTTCCAGCACGTCCACCTCGTGGTCCAGCGTCATGTGCAGCCGCGCCATCAGGTCCTTGGCCTCGATGTCCTTTTTCACCCGATAGGCGCGCCCGTAGAAGCCGCGTTCCCGCCAGCCGGTCAGGTTCAGCACGGTCTCGCGCAGGGTTTTCGAGGGGATGGTGCCGGTGTGCACCGAAACGCCGCCGACGCGGCGGCCCTTGTCCACCACGAGCACCGAGCGGCCGAGCTTGGCGGCCTGGATCGCCGCACGGCGCCCGGCGGGGCCGCTGCCGATCACGATGAAGTCGTAGCTGTTCATGCCCGCATGCTAACCACGTCGCGTCGGCTTGTGGGGGAAATTTCTCCCCCTATGATCGGGAAGCAGGCACTTTCTGGAGGACCTCGGCGTGACGACCATTCCCAAGACCTTGCAGCCGCATATCAACACGGCATTCCCGGACAACGTCTGCCTGGTCGGCACCGCGCTGCCGGACGGCTTTGCGCAGATTACGCCCCGCGGCAGCACCATGGTGTACGACGACGAGCACCTCGCGTTATGGGAGCGCGGCAAGGGTTCCACCACCGGCAATCTGCACGACGGCAGCAAGGTGACGGTGTATTTCCGCAAACCGCAACTGCGGGTTGACGGCGTGCTGCCGAAAGGCGGCATCGCGCGCTTCTACGGCACCGCGGCGATCCACAAGTCCGGCGCGGCCTACGAGGAAGTCTGGCGCCGGTTGGTGCAACCGGAGAAGGATCGTGACCCGGACAAGAAAGGGTTCGCGGTGCTGATCAAGGTCGAACGGGCCGAAGAGCTGGATGGCGCGCCGCTGACGCTGGAATAGCGCGGCCGAGGGAGGCGACAATGAGCTTTCGCATCGCCGTGGTGCAGCCGCGGACCCACGCGTAAGCAAACCACTCCCGCGTCGCGGGAGAGGTCGAGACGCGGAGCGGCGAGGGTGAGGGTGATCGGGTCGGCGCATAGTTTCTGTTTCGGGACCACCCGATCACCCTCACCCGGCGGCTTCGCTCGGCGACCTCTCCCGCGCAGCGGGAGCGGTAAAGGTCGACGTGATCAGAAACTCCTTGTTCCCCTCCGGGCCGGTGATGGGGCTTTCGGTAATCCCCAGCACCGTCCAGCCGGGTTGCGCCGCCCACCATGCGCGGATGCGCTCGCAGACCGCCTGATGCACGGCCGGATCGCGGACCACACCTTTGCGTCCGACCGATTCCGGTCCGGCTTCGAATTGCGGCTTGATCAGCGCCACCGCCCAGGCGCCGGAAACGCATAGCGCGAGCGGCGCGGGCAGCAGCGTCGCCAACCCGATGAAACTCGCATCGCATACCAGCGCCTGGATCGGATCGGCGATATTGGCCGCAGTCAGGTAACGCGCGTTGGTCTTCTCGTGCACCACGACACGCGGATCGGATCGCAGCTTCCAGGCGAACTGGCCATGGCCGACATCGACCGCATGCACCTTCGCCGCGCCGTGTGCCAGCAGCACGTCGGTGAAACCGCCGGTCGAGGCGCCGATATCGAGGCAGACGCGGCCGGCCGGCGACAGCCCGAAATGCCGCAGCGCGTGATCCAGCTTCAACCCGCCGCGCGACACCCACGGGTGGTCCTGGCCACGCACTTCAAGCGGCGTGTCCTCCGCAATCGCGGAACCGGCCTTGTCGATGCGGCGCTCGCCCGCGAACACCTTGCCCGCCAGGATCAGCGCCTGCGCGCGGGTGCGCGATTCCGCCAGTCCGCGATCGACCAGAAGCTGATCGGCGCGATGCTTCATACGAGCATGCCTGTCATTGCGAGGCGCGCAGCGCCGAAGCAATCCACCGCGTGACGAACCCCTGCTCGTCAGGCAGGGGATTGCTGCGGCGCTGCGCGCCTCGCAATGACGGCGCAGCGCTCACGCCGCACTCTTCACTGGGCGCGGCCAGCGCGCCGCAACCAGCGGCAGCACCTCCTCGATCAACCGCCGCGTCTGCGCCAGCATGTCCTCATCGCCCTGCGCGGCCGGACGCAGGATGAACTTCGAGGCGCCGGCGTCCACATACTCGGCAATCCGCGTCAGGATGGTTGTCGCGTCGCCCACCGCGAACGCCTCACGCGGATCGCGGCCGGTGCGCGCGCGATAGGCTTCCCCCACCCGCCCCATGCCGGGATCGTCCCAGGTGCCGAAGCGGTACGCGCAGGCGGCACCGTAATGATCGTCGTCGATGTGCCGGCCGGCTTCCACCACGGCGGCACGGATTGCGGCGATGACGCGGCCGACTTCCACGGCTGGCTCGGCCCCCGCCTGCCAACCGGTGCCATAGCGCGCGGTCCGCCGCACCGCAGCGTCGGACGAACCGCCGATCCACATCGGCAGATCGGGTTGCGCCGGCAGCGGCGCGATCTGCGCGCCGGTCAGGCGGAAATGCTTTCCCGCGTAGTCCAGTTTCTCCCCCGCCCAGAGCCGGCCGATGATTTCCAGCGCCTCGTCGGTCTTGCGGCCGCGGGTCGAGGCGTCGAGATGCATCGCCTGCCACTCCGGCCCGCGCGGGCTGCCAATGCCGAAGCCGGGCAGCAGCCGGCCGCCCGACAGCATGTCGATCGTGGCGCATTGTTTCGCCAGCAGCACCGGCTCGCGCATCGCCACCGAAACAACGTTGACACCGAACTTGAGGCGCCGCGTGCGTCCGGCGATCGCCGCCAGCGCGCTCATGCTCTCCAGGATCGGTGCCCGGCTGATCAGCCGGTCGGTCTGCCACAGCGAATCGATGCCGCCCGATTCACACAGATCGACCCAGCGCCAGAAGCCGGCAGCGGTGTCGAACGGGAACTCCATGATCCCCAGGCCCACGGCGATGCTGCGTTGCATGGGTCGGCTCCTTGATGAAACGGATGCCATCGTTCACCGGCTCACGGGGAGGCGCAAGTGATCGCGCCGCGCTGGACGGCCCGCCGCGCAGCCTTTAGGACACGCGCAGCCTGGAAGACACAGGCGGGAGGGAGACGACGGATGACCGCCAGACTCACAAGACGCGCGTTCCTTGCCGGCACGGCCGGTGCCGCGACGCTGCCGATGCCCGCCATCGCGCAGAACAAACCCATCCGCATCGGATTGCTGACGGTGAAGACCGGGCCGTTGGCGCAGGGCGGCATCCAGATGGAACAGGGCACCGCGCTGTTCTTCAAGGATCGCAACAACAAGATCGCCGGCCGGCCGATGGAGCTGGTGGTCGGCGACACCGGCGGCAATCCGGCCGGCACCAAAACCAAGGCACAGGAACTGATCGAGCGCGACCAGGTCGATATGATCTTCGGTCCGCTCGCCGCGTTCGAGCTGCTGGCGATTTCCGATTACGTCGCCGCGCACAAGACGCCGATCCTGAGCCTGGCCGCCGCCGAGGACATGACGCAGCGCAAGCCCAATCCGTATTTCGTGCGCGCCTCCGCCACATCGGCGCAGCCCATGCATCCGCTCGCCGACTATGCGCGGAAGGAACTGGGCTACAAGACCGCCATCACCATCGTCGAGGACTTCGCGTTCGGCTACGAACAGATGGGCGGCTTCCAGCGGGTGTTCGAAGGCGGCGGCGGCCATATCGACAAGAAGCTGTGGCCGCCGCTCGTCACGCCGGACTACACGCCCTATCTGGCGCAGCTCACCGGCGTGGACGTGATCGTCCAGGGCTTCGCCGGTTCCGATCCGTTGCGCTTCCTGAAGCAGTATCGCGATGCCGGGTTGACGCTGCCGTTGCTCGGCGGCGGCACGGCGGGCGACGATGCGCTGATGAAGAGTTTCGGCGACGAGGCGCTCGGCATGATCACCGCTTCGGCCTATACGTCCGACCTCGATACGCCGGGCAACAAGCAGTTCGTCGCCGGTATGGTGCGCGATACCGGCTTCATTCCCGGCCTGTATGCTGCGGGGATGTACATCAACGGCCTGGTCGCCGAGGCGGCGCTCGAAACCCTCGACGGCAAGACCGAGGACAAGGAGGCGCTGATCAAGGCACTGCGCGCGGTGTCGCTGAAGGATTCGCCGCGCGGGCCGTTCCACTTCGACCATTTCGGTAACGTTGTAGGGAATATCTATATCCGCCGCGTAGTGAAGCAGGATGGCAAGCTGGCGCAGCACACGATCAAGACCTATCCGGACGTCAGCCAGTTCTGGACCTTCGATGAGAAGTGGTTCCTGGAACAGCCGGTATACTCGCGCGATTATCCGCCGCTGAAAAGCTGATGCGGAGGAACGAAAACCTCTCCCGCCTGCGGCGGGAGAGGTCGCGGAGCATAGCGACGCGGGTGAGGGTGATCGGGTCGGCACACGACCGACGGTTGGTGCGGTCCGCAGCAGGGTTGCGTGCCGACCCGATCACCCTCACCCTCGATGCTTCGCATCTTGACCTCTCCCGCGCGTAGCGCGGAAGAGGTTATCAACCCATGTGGACCATCCTTGCCATCAACAGCGTCACCCTGGGCGGCCTGTTATTTCTGCTCTCGGCCGGGTTCTCGCTGATCTTCGGGCTGATGCGCATACCCAACCTGACGCATGGCTCGATGTTCATGCTCGGCGCCTATTTCGGCGTGACGCTTATCGGCTGGGGCTGCAACTTCTGGATCGCCGCGTTGGGCGCCGGTCTGGGCGTCGCGCTGTTCGGCGGCATCATCGAGCGCTGCGTGCTGCGCCGCCTGGTCGGCGCCGAACTTGCCCAGGTACTCGTGACGCTCGGCCTGTCGTTCATGGTTGCCGATACCTGCCTCATGCTGTGGGGTGGTGACCCGATCTCGGTGGACACACCGGCGATCGGCGTCGGCGCGACGCATGTCGCCGGCGTCGCGGTTCCCACCTATCGATTGCTCATCATCCTGATCGCCGTGGCGATCGCTGCCGCACTATGGGGATTGCTCGACAAGACGCGGCTCGGCGCGATGATCCGCGCCGCGGTGGACGACCCCGCCATGGCGCGCGTCGTCGGCATCCGCGTGTCGCACCTGTTCACCATCGTGTTCTCGCTCGGCGCCGGGCTGGCGGGATTCGCCGGCGTGATCGGCGGGCCGATCCTGTCGGTCTATCCCGGGCTGGACCAGGACATGCTGCCGCTCGCTTTGGTCGTGGTGATCCTCGGCGGCAGCGGCAGCCTGCTGGGCTCGCTGGTCGGCAGTTTCGTGGTCGGCTTCCTGTACAATTTCGGCCAGGCGATCTTCCCCGAACTGGCCTATGTCATCCTGTTCCTGCCGATGCTCATCGTGCTGGTGATCCGTCCGCGCGGCCTGTTCGGCCGGATCACGCTATGAAGCGGGTCGCGCTCGTCGTCGCGCTCGCCGCGCTGGTCACGTTGCCGTTCTGGATCGGCAACACCTTTTACATCAACATCGCGGCGCAGGTGCTGATCTATGCCGTGCTGGCACTGGGGCTGAACGTGCTGGTCGGCTATGCCGGGCTGGTGACGCTCGGTCATGCCGCGCTGTTCGGCGTGGCCTGCTACGCCGCCGCCACGCTGATCAATGCCGGCCATGGCAGCATCGTCGTCGCCATCGGCGCCCTGACGGCCACGCTGGGGGTGACAGCGATTTTCGCGATGCTGGCGCTGCGCGGCACCGGGCTGGGCTTCGTCATGATCACCGTGGCGCTGGGCCAGATCGTCTGGGGCATTGCCTATCGCTGGATCAGCCTGACCAACGGCGACAACGGCGTGTCGATCAACCTGCGGCCGCATCCGTTCGGCCTCGCACTGGACAACGCGCCGGCGTTCTACTGGGCGACGCTGGTGGTGTTCCTGGTCGCGCTCGGCAGCATGGCGGTGCTCGTTGCGTCGCCATTCGGCGCCGCGGTGCGCGGCACGCGCGACCAGCCGAGGCGCATGACCGCGCTCGGCTACAATGTCTGGTTGACGCGCTTTGTCGCGTTCCTGTTCTCCGGCTTCTGGAGCGGCGTCGCCGGGTTGCTGTATCTGTACTACAACCAGTTCGTCAGCCCGCAGACCGTGGCACTGAGCGCGTCGGCCGAGGCGTTGCTGATGGTGATCGCCGGCGGCACCGGCACGCTGTTCGGCCCGATCGCCGGCGCGGCGCTGGTGGTGATCATGAAGGACGTCGCCAGCGCCTATATCGAGCGCTGGAACTTCGTGCTCGGCGCGATCTTCGTGCTGATCGTCGTGTTCATGCCGGAGGGCTTGGTGCCTGGCTCGGTGCGGCTGTGGCGCTGGGTGACCGCCGCACGGCGGCCGCGTGCACCGGCGTCGGTGCTTGGGCGGGAGCGCGGGTTGTGAACGCGCTGCCGGCCGTGAACGCGCTGGAGGTGCGCGGGCTCAACAAGTCGTTCGGCGGGTTGCGTGTCACCGCCGCGGTGGAACTCGCCGTTGCCGCTGGCGAACGCCGCCTGATCATCGGCCCGAACGGTGCCGGCAAGACGACGCTGTTCAGCCTCATTGCCGGCGAGCTGCGGCCTGACTCCGGCTCGATCGCGCTGTTCGGCAACGACATCACGCGGCTGCCGAGCAGACGGCGCGCGCATCTGGGATTGGCGCGGACGTATCAGATCATCACGCTGTTTCCGGGCGAGACGCTGCTGCGCAACGTGACGCTGGCGTTGCTTGGACTGTCGCCGCTGCGCTGGAACCCGATCGTCCGACTGGATCGGCAGACGGACCTGATCGGACGGGCGCGCGGCGCGTTGGAACGCGTCGGGCTGGAGCACCTCGCAACGCGGCCGGTGGCGCAAACGTCGTATGGCGAGCGCCGCCGCGTCGAGATCGCCATGGCGCTGGTGCAGGCGCCGAAAGTCCTGCTGCTGGACGAGCCGTTCGCCGGTTTGTCGGTGGATGAGCGGCGCGACGTGCTGGCGCTGATCGCCGGCATTCCGCGCGACGTGACGATTGTGATGATCGAACACGACATGGACGTGGCGCTGGAATTCGCCGAACGCATCACCGTGCTGCATTTCGGCGAGGTGATCGTCGAGGGCACCCGCACCGAAGTGGTGGAACACCCGCGCACCAGGGAGATCTACCTTGGCGCATGATGCATTGCTGCTGAGCGAGATCGACGCGTATTACGGCGACAGCCACGTGCTGCACGGCGTGTCGCTGCGGCTGGGCGAAGGGCGATTGCTCGGACTGCTGGGGCGCAACGGTGCGGGCAAGTCGACCAGCATGGGCGTGGCGGTGGGGCTGGTGCCGCCGCGACGCGGGATCGTCTCGGTGTATGGCGTTTCGGTGGGCGGCCGGCCGCCCGAGGCGATCGCGGCGCAGGGCGTCGCTCTGGTGCCGCAGGGTCGGCGCGTGTTCCGCAGCCTGACGGTGCGCGAGAACCTGGCGGTGGCGGCGCGGCGGGTGCGCGCCGGCGGGTCGGAGCCTTGGACGTTCGAGCGGGTTTACGCGACGTTCCCTCGGCTGGCGGAACGGCGCGATCAATACGCCGGATATCTGTCGGGAGGCGAGCAGCAGATGCTGGCGATCGGGCGGGCGCTGATGTCGAACCCGAGGGTGCTGCTGATGGACGAGCCGTCGGAGGGGCTGGCGCCGCAGATCGTTGCGGAGGTGATGGCGACGATCCGCCGGCTGAAACAGCATGGGCTGTCGATCGTGCTGGTGGAGCAAAATGCCAAGCTGGTGTTCGATGTGGCGGACGACATTGTGATTCTGAACAGCGGACGGGTGGTGGTGGATGCCACCACCGAGGCGTTGCAGCGCGATGGGGTGGATCTGCACCAGCATCTGGGGGTGTTCTGAGTAATAATACCAACCGTCCCAACGATTGACGTACGGCAGAGGCGGCCCCAACCGTCATGGCCGGGCTTGACCCGGTCATCGATCGCGGCACCACGGCTGCATAGATGGCCGGGTCAAGCCCGGTCATGACGTGGGAGCGCCGGTGCGACTCCACCGAGAGTCAGTCATCAGGGCGGCTCGCATAATACCAAGGGCGGCTGGTGTAACCTCTCACGCGTCGCGAAGCGGGAGAGCTTTCCTCATGCAGGCACTGCGGAAATGATCACCTGCGCGTAGGCATACGGGTACTCGTCCGTCATGGTCAGCGCCACCGCCGCGCGCATCCCGGGCGGTGTCATCGCCGCCAACCGCTCGGCCGCGCCGCCGGTCATTTCCAGCGTCGGCTGCCCGCCGGGCAGGTTCACCACGCCCAGATTGCTGAACCATACCCCGCGCCGGAATCCGGTGCCGAGCGCCTTTGACGCCGCCTCCTTGGCGGCAAAGCGCTTGGCGAACGTTGCCGCGCGGATCTTCTCGGTCCGGCGCATCGCCTTGGCACGCTCGGTCTCGGTGAATACGCGCTCCAGGAAGCGGTCACCGTGCCGCGCGATCGCCGCCTCGATGCGGCGGATGTCAACGATGTCGGAACCCAGGCCGAGAATCATCCCGACGAACCGTAAGGTCCGAACGCGCTGCGGAAATCAATCGCAGCAGCGGGGCGCACAGATGGCCGGGCCAAGCCCGGCCATGACGGGTAGGGGCGGTCCGTGCGAGGCAACCAAGTGTCACTGTCAGCGCGGCTTGACATCACCGCCCTAAGCCTTCGCCCGCTCGACGCCCTTGATGCCGCTGACCCCGCGCAGGCCGGCAATCACCTTGGACAGATGCGACACGTCGCGCACCTCCACATCCACCAGTGCTTCCATGAAATCCTGCTGGCGATTGACGATCTTCAGGTTGGCGATGACGCCGTCCTGCTTGGCGATGGCGTTGGTCAGGTTGGCCAGCGCCGGTCCCTCGTTGTCGGAGATCACACTGATCCGCGCCGTGTGCCCCGGATGGTGCTTGCCGGCCTGTTGTCCCTTCGCCAGCACTTCATAGTTCCAGTCCACGTCGATGAAGCGCTCCGGCGTGGCGGCAAATCCTTCCAGCGTCTGGCACTCGCGCGCATGGATCGTGACGCCCTTGCCGGTGGCGACGATGCCGACGATCTCGTCGCCCGGCACCGGATGACAGCAGCCGGCGAAGTGATACGCCATGCCCGGCACCAGGCCGGTGATCGGCATGCTGGTGTCCGGCCGCACGCCGGCGCGTCCGCGCGGCGGAAACGCCGGCACGATGCGCGGCGCGCGCGGCGACTGGCGCAATTCAGGATAGGCCGCGTGCACCACGTCCCGCGCACCGACATTGCCGTTGCCGACCGCGATGTACAGATCGTCCACGCTCGCCAGCTTCAGCACCTTCAGCGCCAGCTCCAGCGTCCGTTCCGAACCATCCACCCCAGCCGAGCGGAACGCCTTGGCGAGTTCTGCGCGTCCGAGATTGATATGCTCTTCGCGCTGCTGCTGGTGAATGAAGCGGCGGATGCGTGACCGCGCCTTGCCGGTGACGACGAACCGCTCCCATTGCGGCGACGGCGTGCCGCCGCGGGAGGTCATGATCTCGACCTGGTCGCCGTTCTGCAACTGATAGCGCAGCGGCAGCAACCGGCCGTTCACCTTGGCGCCGACGCAGGTGTCGCCGACCTGGCTATGCACCGAATAGGCGAAATCCACCGGCGTCGCGCCGCGCGGCAACTGCACCAACAGCCCCTTCGGCGTGAAGCAGAACACCTGGTCGTCGTACAATTCGAGCTTGGTATTTTCCAGGAATTCGTCCGGTGCCGAGGAATTCTCGAGGATTTCCAGCAGATCCTGCACCCAGCGGAACCGCTGCACGTCCTTGCCGTCCAGCTTGGCGTCGGGCGTCTTGTACAACCAGTGCGCCGCGACGCCATTCTCGGCAACGTCGCTCATCTCCACGGTGCGGATCTGGATTTCGATCTTCTGGTTGCGCGGCTCGCGCAGCGTCACGCCGGTATGCAGCCCCTGGTAGCCATTCGATTTCGGCGTGGAAATATAATCCTTGAACCGCCCGGCGATCACCGGATACGCCGAGTGCACCGCACCCAGCGCCATGTAACAAGCCTCTCGTGTCGGCACCAGAACCCGGAACGCCATGATGTCGGAAAGCTGTTCGAACGCGACGTTCCGCCGGTGCATCTTCTCCCAGATCGAGTAGGGCGACTTCTCCCGCCCGGTGACCTCGATCACCTCGACGCCCGACTCTTCGCAGACCCGGCGCAGGTCGCGGCGCACTTCCTCGATCACGTCGGCGCCCTGGCCGCGCAGGAAGTTCAGGCGGGCCTGGATGGTGGCGAACGCCTCCGGCTCCAGCTCGCGGAACGCCAGGGTCTGCAACTCGGTCTTCAGGGCGTCCATGCCGATGCGCTCGGCCAGCGGTGCGTAGATCTCCATGGTTTCGCGGGCGATGCGGCGGCGCCGCTCCGGTTCGCGCACGAAATGCAGCGTGCGCATGTTGTGCAGCCGGTCGGCCAGCTTCACCAGCAGCACGCGGATGTCGCGGCTCATCGCCAGCACCAGCTTGCGGAAATTCTCCGCCTGCTTGGTGCGGTCGGACCCCAGCTCCAGCCGGGTCAGCTTGGTGACGCCGTCCACCAGCGTCGCTATCTCATGCCCGAAGCGGCGATCGATTTCCGGCAGCTTGATCGGGGTGTCCTCGATCACGTCGTGCAGCAGGCCGGTGGCGATCGAGGCGGTGTCCAGCCGGTAGCCGGCGAGGATATCGGCCACGGCGAGCGGGTGCGTGATGTAGGGATCGCCGTTGTCGCGCCGCTGCGTGCCGTGCGCCTGTTCGGCCACGGCGTAGGCGTCGTCGATCAGGCGGGTATCGGCCTTCGGGTCATACAGGCGGACTTTTTCGGCCAGTGGCGACAGAAGCCGGGGCACGGGCGGCGGCGGCGGGGCGGCCACGACACCCTGGGTGGCCCCGTCGGGCGCGTAGGTGGGGGACGGCGCCAGGCGCGTCGTCGGGCTGGCCTCGCCCCCCTTGTGCATCTCGCCTTACCTGCGGCGGCCGCCGAGTTCCGCCTCGATGGCCGCTTCCATGTCTTCGGGGGACATCTCCTCGTTCTCCACCGGCAGGCCCGCAGCCTCCTCCTCGGCGCTGATGTCCTGCAGGCCGAAGATGTTCTGGTCGGTGGGGATGAGGTCGAGCACCTCCTCGTCCGCCGGCTCGGGTTCCGGCGCCCGCGACAGCGACTTCACCAGATCCTGCTCGATCCGGCCCAGGTCGATCGTCTCCTCGGCGATCTCGCGCAGCGCAACGACGGGGTTCTTGTCGTTGTCGCGGTCCACCGACAGTTCCTCGCCGCGGGACAGGTTGCGCGCCCGCTGGGCGGCGAGCAAAACCAACTCGAAGCGGTTGGGGACTTTCTGGACGCAGTCTTCGACGGTAACGCGCGCCATGCGCAAAGGCCTCCGGTAAACGCGGGGTGATTGAGTTAGGTAGGCGAGCGGCGGGTTTTTTGCAAGTGCGAAGGGGTGCGGCGGGCTGGAACGCTGGAAACCTGCACGAAGCAAGCAAGCTTTCAAGACGGAGGCTGCGGAGGGCCACGGGAAGAGCTGTCATTGGAGGCTGCGGCGACCCCCGGCCCACCTCCATCCCTCACAGTGCCCGCACCTCCTGGGCCGGCAGACCGGCGAGCAGTGCCTCGACGCTCTGCCCCAGCACGGGATGCACCCAGCCCGGTACAATCTCGGCCAGCGGCAGCAGGACGAACGCCCGTTCATGGGCGCGCGGATGCGGCAGGATCGGATCGGGCGCGCGGCGCACCAGCTTGTCGATCGCCACGATGTCCAGGTCCAGCACGCGCGGAGCGTTGGGGACGCCGCGCACCCGACCCGCCGCCGCTTCCAGCGCCATCAGGCGGTGCAGCAGCGCGGCGGGGTCGATCGCCTCACCGGGGTGCTCCGCCATCAGGTGGGCCACGGCATTCACATAGGCCGGCTGCGCTGCCCCTGGCACAGTCCGCTCGGGCAGCACGGGCGCCGTGACGAACCAGCGCGACAGGCCACGCAGCCGCAACTTTGGCAGGGTGTCGAGCGCTGCCGCCGCCCGCCGGCAGGTCTCCAGCGGCGGCGACCCGTCCGGCCCCGGCAGGTTGGCCCCGATGGAGATCAGGATCATCCGGCAATACTTCCCATCACCCCGTTTCACTTTTCCGCCGAATGGGCGATGCTGGGGCGTCTGTCGCCCCGGGCAGCCCAGTTCGTCCGGTCAGCGCAGCTTCAGGCCGCGGTTCGGTTTTGAACGTGGCCCCGTCCGTCTTCGTTTGCCAAGAGGTCAACACCCATGCATTTCCTCCCCGACGAACGCGTCGCCCTGTTCATCGATGGTGCGAATCTCTATTCCGCATCGCGCAACCTCGGCTTTGATGTGGACTACCGCAATCTATTGGAGTTCTTCCGCAAGAGAGCGCACATCATCCGCGCCTACTATTATTCCGCGGTGCTGGAGACCGACGAATACTCGCCGCTGAAGCCGTTGACCGACTGGCTGGCTTATAACGGCTATACGCTGGTGACCAAGCCGGCCAAGGAATTCACCGATTCGTCCGGGCGCCGCCGCATCAAGGGCAGCATGGATATCGAGGTGGCGGTGGACATGCTGGAGCTGGCTCCCCGGCTCGATCACGCGGTTTTGTTCAGCGGCGATTCGGATTTCCGCCGGCTGGTGGAGGCGGTGCAGCGCAAGGGCGTGCGGGTTTCGGTGATTTCCTCGATCCGCACGACGCCGCCCATGGTGGCCGACGAATTGCGCCGCCAGGCGGACCAGTTCGTCGAGTTGGCGGATATCGCGCCGGAGTTCACCCGCCGCCAGACCGAGCCGCGGGTGCGCACGGTGCCGGTGCGGCAGACACCGGCGGAGCCCTTCGCTGATCCGCGCGACTCCGTGTGACCGGCGGCAGCGTGCCGTGAAAATGCCGCCCCGACCGTAGCACACAGCGCGAACGCTCGCAGCGGGGATCAACGAGGCCGCGGATGCGGGCCCGCGCCGGCATGACGAGGGGGCGGCGTGACAGGTCAACCGTCAGGTCGGTTGGGATGATTTCAACCGCCGGCTTGTGCCGCCCACGGAGGCGGCCGTCTTCCAATGACCTGGCCGCGTTGCCGCCTGCCATTCCAGGATGGCCGCTGCTGGCTCCGCGGTAGTGCGATGCCACCCGGTCGGCTTGCGGGTCATGGGTTCCCCACGGTCCGACATCAGGCGACGTCACGTGACCACGAATGAAGCAATCGCACGCTTCTCGTGCAGCCGGACTGGTCGAAAACCACCACCAGCGCCGTCGGGATTCAATGGCACAGTTCATGCTTCTGCTGTTGTCGCTTGCTGATTTCGTCTCTTGAGGGCCGGATGACTCAGCCTCTGCGCTCCACGCGCCGCGCTGCCGGGTCATTGGCATGACAGTGCCGTGACGGTGGAGAGCTGAACCGATGCTGACCGGGCAACAGAAGACCCTGCGGCGATTCTGGTACGCCATCATGCCGATCAGCCACCTGGCGGAGGGGGCGAAGCCGTTCCGCCTGATGAACGAGGACATCGTCGTGTTCCTCGATGCCGAGGGCGAGCCCGCGGCGCTGCGCGACCGCTGCTGCCATCGCACCACAAAACTGTCCAAGGGCTGGATGGAGAATGGCACCATCGTGTGTGGCTATCATGGCTGGACCTATGACCGCTCCGGCACGGTCGTTCGCATCCCACAATACGACTCCGCGACGCCGCTGCCGCGTTACAAGGTGGATTCGTTCCATTGCCAGGCGCGCTACGGCTATGTCTGGGTCGCGCTGGAAGATCCGCTGCTGCCGCTGTTCGACATCCCGGAAGACGGTGCGCCGGGGTTCCGCCGCATCTGCCAGTTTTACGACCGGTGGTATACCGCGCCGCTGCGGCTGATGGAAAACAGCTTCGACAATGCGCATTTCTCCTTCGTGCATCGCGGTACCTTTGGCGACAATGCACAGCCGAAGCCCAGCACGTACCAGATCGAGGAGACCGGGTACGGCTTCGTCGCGACGACCGTCGTGGACATCGTCAATCCGCCGGCGGCGTTCCGCGTGACCGGTACCACCGCACCGACCACGACGCGCACGATGCGCAACCACTGGTACATGCCGTTCTGCCGTCGCATGGACATGACCTATCCCAGCGGCATCCGTCACATCATCATCACCTGCGCCACACCGGTCGACGACGCCCGCATCCAGTTGATCCAATTGGCGTACAGAAACGATACCGAGGAACAGTGTCCGGCCCAGGCGCTGATCGACTGGGACGCTGCCGTGGTCTACGAGGATCGCGACATCCTGGAAGCGACCGACCCCGACGCCGCGCTGGATCTGTCCCATCGGACCGAGGCGCACATGGCCTCCGACCGTCCCGGGCTGATCATGCGCCGTCGCCTGCTGGAACTGCTGAAGCAGCACAACGATCCGGAAGTGACGCGCAACTATGCGACGGTCTGAGCACGCCGCGTCGGGCGGGCGGATGCCGCCGTGGCCGTAACCTGCGGCCGCGCGATGCCGCATTGGTCTCGCGTCCACTCGCCACGGATCATCCGGCGATCGTCGAACGGCGTGCCCTGGCCGTGGCCTTGCTCGACCGTCTGGCACCGATGCTGCGGTCCCGGCTGGGGCGCTCGGAGGCCGAACTGCCCTTGGCGCGGCTGTTGCCAGGCGGTACCTGGATGCCGGCCGGAAGATCGCACGCCGACGCCGCGCCGACGGCAGCCCGCCGCTTGCCGTGCTGAGTGACGGCAGTATCTTTTGAGCCTCGTCACGAAAGAGCCCGCCTATGTCCTTCCCTTCCAACGTGACCGTGCTCGAGCATCCGCTGGTGCGGCACAAGTTGACATTGCTGCGGCGTAAGGAAACCCCCACCGCGGAGTTTCGCCGGCTGATGCGCGAACTCAGCCTGCTCATGGCATACGAGGTGACCCGCGGCCTGCCGACCGAAACCGTTGCCATCGAGACACCGCTGGAGGTTACCCAAGCGCCGCTGCTGTCCGGCAAGAAGCTGTGCTTCCTGTCGATTTTGCGTGCCGGCAACGGCATGCTGGACGGCATGCTCGACCTGGTTCCCTCGGCGCGCGTCGCGCATATCGGGCTGTATCGCGACCCGCACACGCTGGTTCCGGTCGAGTATTACCTGAAGCTGCCGGACGACATCCAGGATCGGCTGGTGATCGTGGTCGATCCGATGCTGGCGACCGGCCATTCCGCGATCGCGGCGTTGCATCGGGTCAGGCAGGCCGGTGCAACCCAGATCAGCTTCGCCTGCCTGCTCGCCGCGCCGGAGGGCCTGGCTGCGCTGGTCGAAAGTCATCCGGATATTCGCGTCTATGTCGCGGCGATCGACCGCCAGTTGGACGACCACGGATACATCCGTCCCGGCCTTGGTGATGCGGGGGATCGGTTGTACGGGACGCGGTAAGCGGGCAGACGAGCCCCGGTGTTTCCGGCAACTCAAGCCGGCAGGTGAACCGAGAGAAGGCCAGGGGCTTTGCCCCTGGAACCCCACCAAGAGGCTCTGCCCCTTGGATCCCCGCCAAGGGCGGAGCCCTTGGGACCCTTCACTTGGAGTGGTTGGACGGGAGGGGGCCATGTGGCGCGGCTGCCTCGGATGGCTGGCGATGGCCGGC
>JBEKNT010000046.1:0-24283 GCA_049522565.1 Acetobacteraceae bacterium | reverse complement strand
AGGCTACAAGGTGGGTCATTTCCAGCCGTTCGACCCGGTGCATAAACGCACCGAGGCCGCCGTCAGCGGCCCGGACGGAAAGGCGTTCAAGGTGACGAAGGGCGCGCCGCAGGTGATCTTGGCGCTGTCGGCGAATGCCGACGCGGTGAAGCCCGCCGTCGACAAGGCGGTCAACGAATTTGCGGTACGCGGCTTTCGTTCATTGGGCGTGGCGCGGGCCGAGGGCGATGGCAAATGGCAGTTTCTTGGTGTGTTGCCCCTGTTCGATCCGCCACGCGACGATGCCAAGTCTACCATCGCGACCGCGCAACATATGGGCGTGAAGGTCAAGATGGTGACCGGCGATGCGCTGGCCATCGCCCAGGAAACCGCAAATAAACTGGGGATGGGCACAAATATCCTTGATGCCAGCACCTTAGGCGACGAAAAGCAGCAACAGACACCGGCCGTGGCCAAGGCCATCGAGGATGCCGACGGTTTCGCCCAGGTGTTTCCGGAACACAAGTTCCACATTGTGGCGGATCTGCAAAAGCGCGGCCACATCGTCGGCATGACCGGCGACGGGGTGAACGACGCCCCAGCGCTGAAGAAAGCCGACTGCGGCATCGCCGTTTCCGGCGCGACGGACGCGGCGCGCGCAGCGGCGGCCATCGTGCTGATGACGCCAGGGCTGTCGGTGATCATCGACGCGATCAAGGAGAGCCGGAAAATCTTCCAGCGGATGAACAGCTACGCGATGTACCGCATCGCCGAGACGCTGCGCGTGCTGCTGTTCATGACGCTGTCAATCCTGGTCTTCAATTTTTATCCGTTGACGGCAGTGATGATCGTGATGTTGGCGTTGCTCAACGACGGCGCCATCCTGTCCATCGCCTATGACAATGTTCATTACAAGGAACAACCCGAGGCGTGGAACATGCGCCTGGTGCTGGGAATCGCAACGGTACTGGGCCTGGTCGGCCCGATCGCCGCGTTTGGCCTGTTTTTCCTTGGCGACCGCGTGTTTCACCTCGACCATCCGCATCTTCAGACGATGATGTATCTGATGCTGTCGGTGGCCGGACATCTGACGATCTTCCAGACGCGCACGCGTGGCCCGTTCTGGTCCATACGCCCCGCGCGGATCTTATGGATGGCCGTGCTCGGCACACAAGTGCTGGCGACCCTGATTGCGGTCTATGGGCTGCTGATGACACCGCTCGGCTGGAGTTGGGCCTTGTTCGTTTGGGCCTATGCCCTGGTCTGGTTCCTCGTGACTGACCCCGTCAAACTGCTCGCATATCGAATTCTTGATCCGGTGAAAGTCGATCCTAAGCTGGAAGCCAAAGATGCGCCTCAGCCCGAAGCCAAAGCCGAGCCCAAGCCTGAAGCTGAGGTCAAGGTCGAATCCGAGCCAAAGCCTGAAGCCAAACCCGAGCCCCAGCCTGCCGCCGGAGCCAAGCCCGAAGCCAAGCCTGAAGCCGAGGCCAAGCCCGAATCCGAGGCCAAGCTCAAAGCCGAGCCTAAGCCCGAAGCCAAAGCCGACGTCGCGGCACTGCTCAATACGACGCTCGGTGAGATCCTCGTGGCTGGCCTCGTCAAAGACACGGAGGATGCCGGGCGTCTCATCGCCCAGGGTATCATCCAGACTGAGGCGCGCATCGCGGCCATGAAGGCGCCTGAAGCCGAAGCCGCGCCTGAGCCTGAAGCCAAGACGCCGTCCGCTGCGACACCGAAGGCTGCCGAGTGACCCTATGAACCATTCGAACAGGAAGGTCGCGGCGAGGCTGAACTGACATGGCCACGCGGCCAGCGCCGCCGGAAAGAAGAAGATGAAAATAGATTCGAAGGACTTCCGCGTGCAGGAAGGAGACGACGTCAACCTTCAGAGATGGCCGATGGAGATCGATCCCGCGTACAATTCAAAGAAGCAATATCATAAGCTTCTGGAGGAGCACGTTGCGCAATTGAGCGCGCTGCAGCGGCTTCTCTACGCATCCAACCGCCATGTTGTCCTGCTGATTTTCCAGGCGACGGATGCGGCCGGGAAAGATGGCGCCATCCGGCACGTGATGTCCGGGGTCAATCCGCAAAGCTGTCAGGTCTTCAGCTTCAAGCATCCAAGCGCCACCGAATTGCTGCACGATCTTCTCTGGCACACCAGCCGAGATCTACCGGAACGCGGGCGGATCGGCATCTTCAACCGATCCTATTACGAGGAGGTGCTGATCGTGCGCGTGCATCCGGACATTCTCCGCAGCGAGGGGCTTCCAGACACCTCTCTTGACGAAGCGGCAGTGTGGCACGACCCGTATCGTTCGACCGTCGATTTGGAGCGACACCTCCACGCCAATGGAACCCGCATCGTCAAGTTCTACCTGCACCTCTCGAAGGACGAGCAGAGGAAGCGGTTCCTTGAACGCATCTCCGAGCATCTCTGGAAATTCGGACAATGCTGTCTGCGGCCGAGTAAAGTCGTCATCGTGACGCCACAAGGGCCGACGATGAACCATGACAAGGCCGAAGACTGTAAATGAGAAGAGATGAAAAGCATCGCTATCTGAGGCATCGATTGGACACACTATGGCAGATTTCAGACACGAATTGGGGGCACTGGAGCCTTGGATCCATCACTATGGCGTGGTGGCGGTCTTCCTGATTCTGGTCTTTGAGTCGTTGGGAGCACCGCTTCCCGGCGAGCCTTTGCTTATTTTTGCCGCTGTTCTGGCCGGTCGCGGCGACCTTTCGTTTCGTGGGCTGCTTGTCTCAGCATGGGCTGGTGCCGTCATCGGCGGCAATATCGGCTACCTGATCGGCAGGATGCTCGGCCATCGCGTCGTATGACGCTATGGGGCAAAAATTGGATTGACTGCGAAGCGATTGCAGAAAGTCGAGATGGTATTCACGCACTTCAACCTGTTGGCGATGGATACCACGGCGGGCTTCACCTGGATGACGAGATGAGTGAAGTCGGGAAGAGTTTGAACCGTGGCGAGGGTGCCGGCCGGGTTGACCGGGGCGCCGGCGGTTTCGGCGGCAAGGCTGACATGGCCGATTGCATAGCCGCCTAGCGTGGTGCCGGCGAGCAGCACTGCGGCAAGCGTGGTGCGCCGCCAGGTCCTGCCGCGGTGCGGCGTACGGGGCTCGATATTCATAAATCCTCCTGATGTGCGGGCCCATCGTGGACACGCAACTGCGCCGGGGACCGGGGTTTGAGGCCACCGGCTACGGAAGGAGAATGGGTCCGGATGCGTGAAGGTTCGCGAGGCGGAGCGATTAAACCGGAGCCATGTAGGTGAAATGCGCGCAACGGGGACGTGCCGCGCGCTCTCTCTGCTGAAAAGGAAACGTTCAGCTTTCCGCGATGCGGTCTTACCGCGCGGCCTCCTGCAACGGGCAACCTTCGGCCTGTCAGCGTAACCGACCTCCCGTCCGCGGACCCGCTTGGCAAACACGCGCTGTGAGATCATGCTGCGCCCGCCCTGACGGCGCCACGCGTGGTCAGGAGCGATAAGCCGCCGATCTGGACAACAGACGTTAGGCATACAAACAGGGAGCCTCCAATGACCCATCTGACACGCCGCACGATCCTTGCCGCCGCACCGGGTGCGCTGGCTGCTGCCGCGCTGCCTGTCCGCGCCGCCAAGAAATATGGGCCGGGTGTTACCGACACCGAGATCAAGATCGGCAACACCAGCCCCTATAGCGGGCCGCTCTCGAACGCCAGTCCAATCCCGCTGTCGATGGAAGCCTATTTCAAGATGATCAACGCCCAGGGCGGCGTGAACGGGCGCAAGATCGTCTGGATTTCCTACGATGACGCCTACTCGCCGCCGAAGACGGTGGAGATGACACGCAAGCTGGTGGAAGAAGACCAGGTGCTGCTTACCTCCGGCTCGGTGGGGACTCCGACGAACAGTGCGATTTGGCACTACATGAACGAGAAGAAGGTGCCGCAACTGTTCCCCAGCACGGGCGCCACCAAGTGGGACGATCCCAAGGACCATCCGTGGACCATGGCCTTTTTCATCAGCTACCAGGCTGAGGGACAGATCTACGCGGCGTACATCCTGAAGAACAAGTCTGATGCCAAAATCGGCGTGCTTTATCAGAACGACGATTTCGGCAAGGACTATTTGAAGGGGGTGGTCGACGGGCTCGGCGCCAAGGCCGCGTCGATGATCAAGGCCAAGCAAAGCTACGAGACCACCGACGCCACCGTCGACTCGCAGATTGTCGCGTTGCAAGCGGCGGGCTGCGATGTCCTCATCACGATCGCGATCCCCAAGTTCGGCGCTCAGGCGATCAAGAAGGTGGCTGAACTCGAATGGAAGCCGCTGCACATCCTGAACGGCATCGCCTCGTCCGTCGGAGCGACCCTGAAGCCGGCCGGTCTCGAAAACGCCAAGGGGATCATCAGCGACAATTCCTTCAAAGACCCCACCGACCCGGAATGGCTCAATGATGCGGGCTACAAACAGTGGGTCTCGTTCATGGACAAGTATTACCCGAATGGCGACAAGACCGATCAACAGACCGTCTACGGCTATTCGATCGCCGAGACGACCGTGCAGGTGCTGAAGCAGTGTGGCGACGACCTGACGCGCGAGAACGTGATGAAGCAGGCCGCCACCCTGCATGGTCTCGAATTGCCGATGTTGCTGCCTGGCATCGTGATCAACACCAGCGCCACCAACTTCGCGCCGATCCGGCAAGCCCAGATGCGGCGTTTCGACGGCCAGCGCTACGTTCCATTCGGTTCGGTCCTGTCCGGCGCGATCGGCTGAGCGAGGCCGGCGGTCGCGACCCCATCGCGACCGCCGACGCCAGTGCGGTGCCGTTGAATCGGGACGGCTCGGCCGGTGAGATGACCGCTGGCTGCAACCCAGCGAGGGTCGGTTACGCGCGAAACCGGCTACCGCTTTGGTGGGCTCGAAGGTCAGCTTTCTGAACTGAGCGACCGCTATGGGTGCCGGATAATCCTCGCTCGCTCGGTGTCCGGTTCCGAGATGATGACGTTTCAGTCGGAGTGACCGCTATGGGTGGGCGCGGTGCAAGGCGGCGCTTTCCAGCGTGCGAGGCCCACCCGGCAACTGCTCCAGCCGGAAGCAACCGGCGCAGTCATGGGGGTGACGAAATGGCTGAAGCCTTCGGCATGCGGGTCACGATCCGGTGACCGCGCGAGTGTGCAGGCCGCACCGCGAGTGAACGCCGAGCAAGCCTCGAAAAGGACGACGTGCAGGCCGAGCGCGGCCGGTGTCGTGCCCCTGACGCTCCGCTCCCTCGGGAGGGTGCCGACCATCGCAATCCGTCATGTCGACGACGGTCGGCATCCATGACTTTCCCCGCTGCCGCGAAAGTCATGGAGCGCGGGCCTTGACCCGCCATGACGGTAGGGACCCAGACAGCAGACTCGGTCCATCAGAGCCATAATGCTAAGTTGCAATCGGCCAGACCCGAAGCAGGCGCCGCTTCACGAAGGCCGGTAAGATTACGGTCGAGCCCTGCAGCGAGAGGTTCTGTTTCAGATAAACCTCACGCAGGTAATTCCAGCCTTCCGACGTGCACCAATATTTGTTCATTTCATCGATGAACGGCTGGTCGATCGATCCATGATGCAACACCAGATCGACCAGCGCATCGAATTGCGCCTGATCCAGCCCGGGCCGCACATGCGCGTGAACCCACGCCTCGCCGCTATTGCGCACGTCGTCCTTCAGCATCGCTTCGCCCTGCTGCGGACAGGTAACGACCGGCGCCGAGCATTCGCAACCCAGCCATTCCGATGGCCGCAACGAGCGGGGTTTTGCCTTGGGATCGTCCGGCTCCCGCACCTTCACCGCCGCGGCCTCCTTGCGCGCGTCGGCCGTGGGCTTCGACCCTGTGCTCTTGTCGATGATCGCGCAGCCCGGGATCTGGTGACCATAGCCGACTGTGCACACCGTCTCGCCGGCGCTCGCCGGGTAGGGCGTGGGAGAACAGCCTTCCCCGGTATCTCCGTCGATCTTCACGAACTTGCCCGTGAGACGGTCGATCAGGGTCTGGCTCACATGGTCGGGATGCGTCAGCGGGGTCACCGGCGGCGGCTCGCAGATCTTGTCGGGCGGCGCGCGCCGCACCCGCTCCGGCGCCACGCCGCCGCGCTGTTGCACCACATGGGCCAACTCGTGCGCCAGCAGATGCCGCCCGCCGGCCGAGCCAGGCGCAAACTCCCCCGGCGCGAACACGATATTCTCGCCCACCGTGAAGGCGCGTGCGCCGACCGATCGCGCCGCGTCCCCGGCACGGCTCTCGGTGTGCACCCGCACCGCGGCGAGATCGAGCCCGAACCGCGGCTCGAAAAACCCACGTGTCGCGGCATCGAGCGGCCGACCGGATTGGCGCACCACCGCACGCACCTGGGGCGGCGCCATATTGGGAACTGCGCCGGGCAGCCCCGCCGGCTTGGTCTGCACCGTCTGCTTCTTGTCCGCCTCCTCGCAGTCCGCGCATTTTCGGCTGACCTGCGGCAGTGCGCCGGTCAGCCTGGCGGGCGGCGCGGCCATACGCATCACCGCACCCGCCACCGCGTCGGCCTCGCGCTCCAACGGATCGTCGACCGCGCCGATCTCCAGTTTCGCCTGCACCCGCGGCCCCACCGCCGACAGCCGGCGCAGCGCCGCCTGGTTCCCGATAGGCCCGGCGCTGTCCGGCCGACGCGCGACATCGCGCGATACCGCAGGTGGCACCTGGACGCCTCGCACCGGTGTGGCGAATGATGACATCACCTCTCCATGATGGCTGCACCAGCCAAGTCAGCAATCATTGTCAGCACGCATCGGCACGGCGGACGCCTCGCTATCGGCTGCAGGCAACAACGGCCGCCGACGAGCGGCCGATCAGGCCATAGCCTGGCCGGGCGGCAGCGTGGATCCCGGGAAATCACCCTTCGGCAGCGGCGCCGGCGGAGGAATGACCGGCATCTCCCGCTTCACTTCCTTGGGACACGTGTCGATCACGGCCTTGTATTGTTCAGGCGTAACCTGGGGCCACGCGTCCTTGGTCAGCGGGCCGTGATACAGCCGCCGCTGCACGTCGTATTGCTCGTACGTCCAGTATTTCGGCACCGCCTTCGTGCTGTCCGCCGTCTCCAGCGACGAACAATTCGGCATCTTGGGATTGTTGTTGATACCCAGGTTCAGCGGAGTCTTGCCGAACAGCTTTTCCCGCGCGCCACGCAGATCTTCGAGCGACGGCCCCTTGCCCGACGGGTCGGTGACCTTGCCCGGCTGATCATAGGGGCTCGGCGCGGTGCCGCCGGGCGTCGGGACGAACGGCACGGGATCGAACTTGTCGACGATCGGCAGCGGAAACAGCGGTTTCGGCGCCGGCTTGGTCTCCTCGTCCGGTGTCTGCCGCCGCAGCGCCGGCTCCGCCCCGCCTGCGCCGAGACCCGCCGGCTGGGCGGCCGACAGGCGTGCGGCGGCATGGGTGGCCTGCTGCTCCTCCGGTGCGTTCGGCTCGCCGATCCTGATCCGAGCAGGCATGTCTCCCGACGCGCCGGACTGCACCACATGCGCCAACTCGTGGGCGAGCAGTCGAAGCCCGTCCGGGCGGGTTGGCGCGAGGCGTCCCGCATCGAACACGACATGCGGCCCCACCGCGTAGGCCGCCGCATCCACCGCCCGGGCCGACCGTGCCGCAAGCGCATTGTCATGCACCCGCACCGCGCCGAGGTCGGCGCCCAGCCCCTGCTCGAAGAAACCTCGCGTGCCGGCATCCAGCGCGCGTCCGCCGCCGCGCAGCACCTCGTGCACCACCGGCGGCGCCACCCGTCGTTGCATGCCGCGACCGGCGCCAAGTCGCCGCAGCACCGCCTGGTTGCCCTGCGCCGGCACCTGCGCCGCCGGCTTGGCGCAATCGGCGGCGCCCTTGCATGCTCCACCGGGTGCGGCCCGCTTCCGCGCCCGCATCACCGCGGCCTCACCATGACGGTGCTACGGGTCGTCCGGACGGACATGCAACGCCTCCACGCGGACAGTGGGACAGATGTCGTGCGATGTCGAGCCGCACGTCGTCACGACGGCATCGTTGCGGCTGATACGGATGGCCTCGCCGCGTGCCGCGAGGCGACGTCAGGGTGAAATCCGACGCCACAGCAATGCGCATCAGGGCCCGCTCCGGCCGGCGTGCCACCATAGTTGCGCCGCCGCATCGGCATAGTTGCGCCGCCGCGCGACCGGCACGTCGCTGGTGGGCAGCGATCCCGCCATCAGCTCGATGAGCCGGGCAACCTGATCGAACGCGGAGAGCGCCAGGAACGCAGGCGTTACGGTGACGCTGGGACCCAGATTGCCGGCCCAGGCATCGGTGCCCCCCGCGGGCGCCGCGTTGACGGTGATCGGCTTGGTCCAGACCGCAAACATCATCCGCTGATAGCGGTCATGGATGCCGGCCAGCTTGATCTGGTCGTCGTGCGTCGGAGGGTTCGTATACGGTGACACCGGCCCGGGGTCGCTGAGCCCGAAAATCCACCCGATCGCGTGTTGCGCGCCGGCATGGTAGTCGCTCGCAGCCGGCCAGCCGCCGGCATGTCCGACATTCGCCTTGATCGATTCATAGAGCTGGCTGGTGTCCCATTCCGCATTGAGCAACCACTGCTCGGCGTAGGTGAGCGCGGTATGTGCGGCATGGCTATCCGCGGCGGTCAGGCCGGGGGTGGTATCGGTCGGTGGCCCGCTGCCCGGTGCCGCGCCGCCCAGCCGCATGATCAGCAGCACATAGCTGTCGGTGTTGGTGGCCGATTGGGTCCCCGGCACCATGTCGATGAAGCGACTGCGGCGATACGCGAAATCCGTCGTCGTCAGCCCGACCGTGGCATGCAGCCCCTCGTGCAGCAGCAGCAACGCGTTCTCCTGCGTGTTGGTGCCACTCTCGAAGCCCGGACAGAGTGTCATCATCGCCGCGGGACCGCTGCCTGTGTTGAAGGCCGGCCGGGTCACGCATCGCGTATCGCAGGTGTTGTGACACTGGTGGTTGGCGGTCATGACGCCGACCTGGGCGTTGAGGCCGGTCAATCCCGCCAGAACGGTGGCCTGCGACGTCCCTGGAAAGAGTGTGCCGAGTTGCGCGGTTGCTGCCGCTGTCGGACCGGACACTTCGCCGATCGCCGTGCTCAGCATCCCGGCCGCGACCGGGTGCGCGGCGGCGAATTTTCCACTGCACGCCGCGACTTCGGGCGTGGGGTTCGCCGGCGTCGCAGCGCAGGCGGAGACCGGTGAGACCGGGGGCGCGCCGCCCGCGGGTGTCGGCACGACAGCCACCGCCCGCTTGCCGCGATAGTCGCTGCTGCCCTCGCCTGCCGCCGGCTCGGGGGACGGCGTGCGCGCGCCGTGATGACCAGCAGTGGACAGGGCGCTGGAGACCGAGCCGATGCGTGTCGTTGCAAGGCCGGTCGGTTCGTCCTCGCTCCGGTAGCCGAACATGGTCAGCGCCTGCGTTGGCGGCGCGGCAAGTGGCGCGATTTTCGGCCGCTCGGTCGCCGGAATGGCGGCGCTGCCCAGTTCGAAGAAGATCGTCGACGGGTTCGACGACGCGCCGCCTGGCAGGTTCCGGATGTCGTAGTCGGTGCTGCGGCGCAGCACAGGCCCCGAGGACGCAGGCCGCGTGCGCGCAGGCCGCGCGGGCGCGGTGCCACTCTGCTGCGCGACATGCGCGAGTTCGTGCGCGATCAGCGTCCGGCCTGAGTCGCTGCCCAAGTCATACAAGCCGTCGGCGAAGACGATGTCGGCGCCGAACGTATAGGCGCGCGCGCCAATCGCACGGGCGGATTGCGTGGCCACCGCCCCGGTGTGCACGCGCACATCGCCAAGATCGAGCCCGAACCGAGGTTCGAAGAACTCTCGTGCGGATGGTGCGAGCGGCGCGCCGAACCGGGCCAGCGCCGCATGCACAATCGCCGGCGCCGGGGCACCGTTCAGCGCGGCGGCACCATCGGTCTTGCGCGCGACCTTGCGATCCTCCGCCTCGCAGGCAGCGCAGGCGCGGCGTATCGCCTTGGGTGCGCCGGTGACTTCCAACGCTGGCTCCGGCATGCGCATCACCCGTGCGGCGACCTCGTCGGCCTCCCGCTCCAGAGGATGGTCCGCGGCACCGATCTCCAGCTTCGCCTGCACCCGCGGTGTGATGCGCGACAGGGCGCGTAGCCTTGCCTGGTTGCCGGCGCCCGGGGCACGCGACCTGGGGCGCAGAGCATCCGGCACGGTCCGCGCCGCTGCCGCGCGGTCGCGACCGTGCTGGGCGACCTGCGCGACCGCCAACATGCCGCCTACCCCACGGTGTTCAGGAAGTTCCAGGTGGTCGTTGCCGGCAGGCTGGCGCGGGCCGGCGCGATCGAGGCCGTAGTGTGGATGACATTGGCTGCCACCTCGATCTTTGCCGTCGTCTCAGCGGCCAGCATGAACGCCGGAACCGTCGCCTTGGTGGTTGTCGCGCCGGTTTGCAGAAGCACGTTCCCGGTCACCGCGGCGGCGGTCGGGAACAGGATGGCCGCGGCCTCGGTGTTCGCATCGGCGGTGACGACCCGATTGGCGGTCAGCAAAACCATGCCGAAAGCGGCGTCGCGCGGCGACAGCACAACCGCGATCCCGACGCCCGGTGTCGCTCCGGTAGCGACCAACGTCACGTCATTGCCGGCGAGATGCAGCACCGGGGTCAGGGTGGTGCCCACGAGTTCCGCCGCGATCGAGACGTCCCGCACCAGGTTCAGCGCGTTCGTCATGGTTGGATCCGGGGTTACCGTCGCAGCCGCGGGTGCCGCCGCTGTTGCGGCCTGCGGTGCGGCGGCCGGCGTGACGGCAGCGGCCGGCGTCGCCGCCTGAAGCGTGGCAGCGGTCGGTGTGACCGCCAGTGTCGTGGCAGCCGGCGCTGCGGCAGCCGGTGCGGCAGCCGGTGCCGCGGCATCGGTTGGTGCGATCAGGCTACGGTATGCCGTGGCGCCGCGTGCCGTGACGCTCTGCAGCAGCGCAGTGCGCGCCGTATCCGACACCGCGCTGGTGGTCGGGGCCGGCGCCTTCGCCGCGAACGGCGCCGACTGGGTCAGGATCGCAGCGAGCATCGGTGCCTGCATACCGGCGGTGACCGCCGGCGACAGCGTCGCGGTCTGCGTCGTGTCGGTGATGGCTTCGCGCGCCACCTCCGTCGTCTCGCCCAGGTTGCCGGTGGCGAAATACAGACCGGTACCGCATTTCACCACGCGGTTGCCGGCGCAGCGCACCATGCCGAGTTGCGCGAACGATACGAGCCCGCCTGGCAGCTCCTGGAACACGTTATCGCTGAGCTCGGCGGTATCCAGCGTCGTGGTGGCGTTGGCGCTCAGCACGGATACCAGCACGCCGAACACCATCGCGCCCGCCTGGTACTTGGCGGCAGCGAAGGTGTTGCGGCGGACGGTCAATCCGGTGGCGTCGCCGAGCACGAACAATCCGGCCCCGAACACCGAGGCCGAATCCGGACTGGCGTTGAAAGTGCAGCACTCGACGGTCAGGTTGGGTGACGCGATCGCCAGGATACCAACGCTGGTCGCCGGCGGCGCCGCGGCGGCGGTCGCCGTGGCGTTGGCCAGGTTGAGGTTGAGCGCGCCGGCATCGAGCGTCGCAGTGTTGGCAACAGCGGCGTTGGCAAGGGTGGCGTTGGCAGGTGCGGCGTTGGCAACGGTGGTGTTTGCCGCAGCGGTGCCGGGCGCGACGGTGCCGGTCGCCTTCGTGCTGGGGTCAGCGGCCACGGCCGCGCCGGCGGCGGTGCCAACCGCCGCGGCAGCGGCGGCCGTGTTGGCGACGAGCATCCGGGTGTCGACCGTATTCGCCGCGACCGCGGTGTTTGTCGCAACCGCGGTCGTGCCCGGGGTGGTCACGGCCGCTGTGGCAGTGCTCGAGGGAACCGGCACGTTGGGGATGGTGAAGCTCAAACCACGCACGAGCACGTTCGCCGCCGCATCCAGCACCACCAGACCGAACAGGAAGGCCGCCAGGTTGCCGGCGTCCGCCGTCAGCACGACGCCTGGACCGCAGGCTTCCAGAGTCAGGCCCGAGTGCTGCGCGCCCAGCACCAGCGGCTCGGGCAACGTGTAGGTGCCCGCCAGCAAGGCGACGCTCGAACGCGTGCCTGCCAGCGCGTCCATCACGGCCTGCAACCCACCGCGGCCGTCCACGTCGTTCGGCCCGAGCACCAGGCTGCAACACGCGCCGCTTTGCTGGGTCAGTGGCAGGAACGGCACGCGGCAATTCGCCAACAGCGTGGATCCGCTCGCCTGCGCCGCCACCACCGCGAGATCGGTCAGCCACTGGCGCGGGCCGTCGGGCGGCTGCGGCGTCTCCTGATAGCGCTGGGGATAGATCTGCACCGGCGTGCTCGGGCGCACCGAAAAGCGCCAGAATGGCCGCAATGCGATCGTCGTCGGCAGCGCCGGCAGCGTCACCGTGACGGCGATGCCGGAGACGCTGTCCAGCGGCGTCACCTGCCCCGCAGTGAATGGCACCGTGGCCTGCCACAGCCGCACGAACAGCGGCAGTTTGGCCACCTGGGAGTCCGCCACGTACTCCGCCGGCAACGCGTCGGCGAGCCCAAGCGCACCGGTGTCGAACGAGTAGGCCTGCGTCAGCGTGGTGACAAAACCTTCCGGTGCCGCGATGAAGTTGCCGTCGGTCAGGTCGGACCGGCAACGCAGGATCTCCACCGCCTGGCCAAGCTGCGGCGCATGCTCCTCATCCACCGGCGTGCCGGTCAGGGTCAGCGTCTGCGGATTGGTCACGCTGGCGCGATACAGCAGCGAGGCGTTGTTCCAGCCCCACAGCAGCGTGCCGGTCTTCGCGGTCGCGTTGTACGCGGTCACCGTCACGCGCACGAGTTGGTTGTCGGCCCCGAGATAGCCGCCGGCGGCGGTCGGCGCGCAGGCATCGGTGTTGGGCGGACCCGGCACGAACCCCGCCAGCAACCTGGCGGCGGAGGCCAGTTGTAACGTCGCCGGATCGACGGTGATCCCCTCGGCCGACAGCAGGCTGGCGACCGACGTTGCCGCCGCCGCGCAGGTATCGCCCGTCACGCTCAGTCGCAGGAATTGCTGCATCAGCCGCATGCGCGCGGCGCTGTCCGGCCCGCCGAGCGCCACTTCGCGAAGCGCCTGATCCTCCACCGCGCAGACGCTTTGCTCGGTCAGCAGCAGCGCCACCGCCAGGTTGCCCGTGGTCGCCGTCGCCGCCGGCGCGTCCAGCCAGTCGGGCTGTTTGGCCAGATCGATCGCCGCGTCCAGCGCCAACCGCCAGCCGCCAAGATAGAAGGTCCCCGGTCCGATGCTGACGCCACCGGGACCGGTGCCGGAACCCACCTTGTAGCCGTCATCCGGCGTGCCGGCGGGACCGATGACGTCGATGGTCTCCAGCCGCAACGCCTCGCTCGCGATGACAGCGGCCTCGTTGCTGTCTGCCTCCAGCGTCACCCGCCCCTGCTGGGTGATGACGGAGCGGTACTGCCGTGTGGGATCGAAGGTGATCCGGGCGAGGTCGGCTGCCATGTCAGCGTACTCCGTTCGGCCGTTGGCCGTTTGCGTTTCGCGCGGCGATGCGCATGCCCCATCGCGTGTGGCTCCCGGCGTCATGGCCCCCCCGTGTCATGGCCGGCGACGGCCGGCCACCCACGACTTTCCTTGGCGCCACGCAGCGAAGTCGTGGGTGGTCGGCCTTCGCCGGCCATGACACGGGAGGCCATGACACGGGATCACCTGGCCGCCGAGATCTGCCAGTTGTTCGGGCGGTTGTTTCAGTCCGCATCGATCCACACCGGATACACACCGAGCGGTGCGTATTCCTCGAACTTGATGACCAGTCCGCGCTTTTTCAGCGTGACGCCCTCGCCGCTGAAGGCGCCCATTTCGGCACCGTTCTGGGCGCCGCCCAGGATGGTGTCCCCGGTCTGCGGCGCGATGATCGCGTTGTCGGCCAGCCGGCGCAGCCGCGCATAGGGCGCCTCGCCGAACCGGCGGGAGACGAACAGCGGCCCGGCCGGCGGCACCACCACCGAGCGATACGGCGCATGCAGCGTGCTGCCCTGCGCATAGGCGGTGAAGCGGACGCAGCCGTGCTGGGTGTCCTCGGCGATCGCCACGTCGTCGAGGATGCACTCGCTCGCCTCCAGCCGGTGCACCGCGGCGCGCCCCAGCACGGTGCAGCGCGCCAGCGAGATCGTGCCGATCCCGGTTTGCAGCGCGTAATCGCCGCCGGCCGGCGTCGGGATCGCCTGGATGATGCTGTCGGTGGCCGTCAATTGCTCTATGGCGCCGGCGTTGCGGGTGCGGATCGGCCCGGTGACGCAGCGCTCCAGCGACAGCGTGCCGATGCTCGCCTCGACCCACAGATGCACCGGGGCCAAGGGCGTAGCGTCGACGGCGGTGCCGATCAGCGCGCCGGCGGGATCGGAACTGCCGGGATCGAGCGTCACCATGCGCAGGCTGACGCTGGAAAAATTGCCCGCCAGCACGATGTCGGCGCCTTGCAGCCACATCCCTTGCAGCACCAGGCTGCCGCCGGTGCCGGTGATGGTCCAGGTGGCGCCGCCGCCCTTCCAGCGGACCACCGGACGCTGCTTGTCGGTGACCGTGACCACCAGCGTCTTGTCCGGCAGGGTCACCGGCGTGGTCGGACCCGGATAGGTGCGCGAGTCGGTGATCTGCACCGTCGCATCGACGGTGATCCCACCGAGCGCGGTGGCCAGGCCGCCGCCACCGCTGACCGTGGTGACCGCGGCCGGCTGCGCGATCGGCTCCAGCGACGCGGCGGCGAAGCCGCCGGCGCCGATGGTGGACATGAAGCCGAAATGATACTGCGTGAGGATCTCGCCCGCCGGCGGCGCCGCCACGAAGCTGAACAGGCCGCGGTCAGGATGAATGCTCACCGTGCCGCGCGGCTGCACGGCGGGCGCCGTGCCGCCGCCCAGCCCTACCCAGAACGCCGACGGATAAAGCTGATCCGGATAGAGGTTCCACAGCACCTCACGCACCGCGACCGGCAACTGCCACTCGTCGGGCGACACCCAATCCTCGCCGAAGCTGGCCGAAGTGCGGGAGCTTGGCGCGAACAACTGGATCTGCCGCCCGCTCGGATCGAAGCTGTAGCAGGGCGGGCTCTTGCCGTTGCTGACCGGCGTCGCGGCGATTACCGGAAAGCTTTGCAGCCACCAGATGAACACGCCGAGATGCGAGATGTTGTACCACCCCGACGATTGCGCGCCCCGCCGCAGGTCGGCGGTATGAGCGAACTCGTCGAACGCGCCGTTGGTGTTGGCGGCGGCATAGGCGGCGCGCAGATCGGCGAACCCGCCGGCCGGGGTGCGCGAGTTGGCGCCCGCCAGGCCTTCGATCACCGCCGGCACCAGCGATCCCACCGGATCGGCGAAACTCCAGACGACACTGCCGTCGGCGATGCTCGATCCGGTGCCGGTGGGCCCGCCGCTCGCCGCCGAGATACCGCCGGTGGCGCACTGATAGGCGTTGGCGCCGTTCGCCACAGTCTGGCCCGGCGTATAGGTCGTGCTCGCCGCCCACGCCGGCGCAGCAGCGGCGAACGCGTTGCCGATCGGCGGGTCGAACTGGTGGCGGGTGCGGCCGAGCCGGCGGAAGAACTCCACCGCCCGCGCGTCGCGCCCGGCGATATCGGCGGCCAGTTCTTCCAGCACGCCCAGCGTGCCGCTGCGCCGGCGGTAGTAGATCGTCTTCGCGACATCCAGCCGCTGTGCCCGCGCATCCAGGCAGGACACCAGCCGCGTCGCCAGCAGATCGCCGATATACGGGACCACCCAGTCGTCGCAGGTCTCGATCGACTGGTTCTCCCACAGCCGGTCGATGCTGCGCCGAAGCGTCGCGGTTTGCGCGCCGACGCGATTGAGCAATTCCTGCAACGGGCCGGGCACGGCGGCGGTGCCGCCGTCCATGCTGCGATAGATCGCCGGCAGCAATGCCCAAAGCTTGGCCTGGTACCAGGCAACGTAGCCGTCATCCACCATTGGTGTCAGGCTCCGGGGTCAGGGTGATGTCGGCCGGATCGAGCATGTACACGCAGCCCTCGCCGGGATTGTGCAGCGAGAGGGGATCGACCGTGCCGTCGGCGTAGAAGGTGGCCGCGGTGATCGCGACCGCACCTGGCACCGCCAACACCGCCGCCTCGATCTGGCTGTCGAACACCGGCTGGCCGATGCCCAGGTTCCAGGAACCGAACAGCCCGGCTTCGGTATCGCTCAGGGCGGTGACCACGCCGGCGGTGATCTGGTTGGTATCCATGCCCGGCGTGACCACCAGTGTCAGCACCAGCGCCACGGCGATCTGCGTCGCCAGCACCACCTGCACCGGCCGGTTCGGATCGCCCGCCGCTGCCAGTGCCGCGTTTGCCGAGACGGCCGCCGCGGCATCGTCGCCGACATAAACCGTCACCATGGTGCGCTGGCGGGCATCGTTCCAGGCCCAGACCGCGCTCGCCCGCGTCACGCCGGAGGCCTGCGCCGCCAGCGCCTGGTAATCGAACACCGAGACGGCGCGCCCGAAGGCCAGCACCGAGCGCGGCGCATAGCGGCTGATCTGGGCCGGCGGATCGGGATCGGCGCCGCCGCCGACGGCCACCGGGTTCAGCACGGCGCGCAATCCGGGATAGGACTGCGCGATGACGGTGAGCTTGCCCGCCGGCGGCGAGGCGGCGCCCGCCCCGATGCGATAGGTCGCGACCACGTTGTTCACCCCGGTCGGCAGCCGCGCGCCGTTCACCCCGTCGCCGAACTGGACATGGGTGCTGCCGCTATCGTCCTCGTAGGTGACGAAGACGGTCGCATTGGCCGCCTGGCCGTAGAAGCTGGGGACTTCGGTCCAGGGCTGCCCATTCACCGTCAGGCTGATCGTGCTGGCCCAGGTGGCACCCGGTTGCAGATAGGTCACCGGTGATTGCGACAGTTTGAAATCCTGCCCCGGGTTCGTTGCATCGCCGCTACCCAGCACCTCGTTGGCGATGGTCTTGCCGCGCGTCACCGCCAGCAGGTTGGGCAGCACGAGGAACGGTGGCTGTAGCGACGGCACCGGATCGGGCAGGCCGCCCAGCAGCAGGTTGCTGTCGCCATCGGAACCGCCGCTGGCGGTGATGCCCGAGCCGTTGGCATCCTGCAGCAGGATCGGCATGCCCGACCCGGCAGGAAACTCCTGCGCACTGCTCGCGACGAGGCCGGTCGGCGTGCCGGACCACGAGGCGAATGGCTGGTTCAGCAATGTGCCGGCCGAGACCCAGCCGAACCGCACGGTCACGTTGGCCGCCGCGCTCTCCCACGCGCTGGACAGCGCGGTTTCGAGGGTCAGTTCGGTGTGCGGGATAGGCACCGGATGCCCCGCGACCGCGGGCGTGTCCGGATGCGCTTTGCTGCCGGTGGCGTCCCAGATGACGTCCTGGGTGGCCTTGACCTGCGCCAGCAGCGGCGCCGGCGACGTCCCCGACGCGGTGAACAGCAGCCAGTCGCCGGGCCGGATCTGCCGTACCAGACTGGCCAGATGCACGCTGGCGCCGCTGACCGCGCCGGCGAAAAAGCCCCACAGGGTGGCGGTCTGGTTGGCTGTCTCCAGCGCCGCCTGCGCCGCCGTCATCCCGCTGGGCGGCGTGTCCGACAGAGTGATGGTCAGCGTCGTCTGCTGCCCGCCCGACGCGGTTGGCGCGATCGTTGCGGTCTGCACGGTCGCCAGCAACGGCGCACCCAGCGACGGATCGCGCGGGCGCAACGCCAGCAGCGCGGTGGGATCGATACTGGTCACTGCCCCGCGCAGAATCAGGTTGTACGCGCCGGCCGTCGCCGTTGTTGTTGCCGGCTCGTCGAGACTGACGCCGGCCCCGATCCCGGCCTCGACAAACTCGTACTTGGCCTCGACTGCCTCGGCCTTGACCTCGACGGCCACGGCCTTCGTCTCGACGACCGGGTAAATGAAGCGGGCCACCGAGCGATAGGGCGAAAAGAACCATTTCGGTCGCTCGGGGACGGGCGCGAGCAAGACCGGCGGCGGCGTGGCCGGCACCTGGTCGGGCGGCCCGATCGGCGTGTCGGCCCACAACTCGAAGGTCTGCGGCGCCTGGCCGGGCGTCGGCTTGCTCTGGAACTGCAATCCCTTCGGCAGCACCGCGCTCTGCCCGGCGGTGACCAGCGCCGCCAGGGTACCGGTTGCGCCGATCGCCGGACGCGGCCGGTAGCCCAGCAGGGCGATCAGGTGCGAGACGCTCTCCGGCAGGTCGGCGGTGCGCAGATAGGCCTGGTTGGCAATGCGCTCGTTGTAGAAGGTCAGGATGTCGGCAGTATAGGCGAACCATTCCGCGATCATCACGGCCAGGTCGCCGGCGCCGTCGGTCCGCCACACCGGCACGCCGTTCACCGACAGTGTCATCTCGCCGGCCAGCGGCGTCAGCACCGCGCGGCGAAAATCGACATAGGTGCCGACGCGATAGGCGATGTGCGTCAGTTGCGGCAGGTTGACGGGTGCAGCGATGTCGTCGCCGTCGCAGGGGCAAACCGGAAAGGTCATCGCCCGCCCTCCGCAATGACGCGGATGGTGCCGCGCTCCGGCCAGCTCGGATCGTTGTCCACGCGCAGGATCTGCTGCGGCGCCGGCGCCAGTTCTTCCGGCAGATCGACGAAGCCGGCGAAGGTGCCGCGCTGGCGGTAGGTGATCGCGCTGACGCCGGCAACGCCCGGCACGCCCTGGATCGCCGCCTCCAGCCGGCTGCGATACAGCGGCGTGCCGAAGGTGAAGCGGTCCGCGAAGAAGAATCCGGTGCTGTCGTCCGGCCGCGTGGAACTGCCGAGCCGCGTCAACACGCCGGCCTCCACGTCGCCGTCGAGCCAGCCGTCCAGCACGCAGACTTCGATGCGCAGATCGATCGAGATGTACTGCGGCGGCGGTGCGTAGGATTCGTAGCCCGCCAGCCGCCGGCGATTCAGCAGATCGACGAGCTGCATTTGCTCATCCGGGCTGATCGTTTCGCTGCCCAGCGGGTCCGCCGCGGTGAACACCGTCATCCAGCTTCCGGTCCAGCGGAACGAGGTGCCGGCCTTCTGCACCCACGGCAGCGTCGCCGCCGCCGCCTCGTAATCCTGCGCCAGCACAGCGCGATACTGCACCGCGCGGAACGCCTGCGGCGCCATGCGGCGGATGTGATCCGCCGTCTCGGCATCCGCGCCGTTGGTCACCGCGAACGGATTGCGCACCGCACCGAGGATGCCGGGCGCGGTTGGCTCGATTGTGGTCATGGTGTCGGCGGCGACGTTGCCGGTGGCGCCGAGGCCGGTGCGGTAGGTGACCTGGAACACGTCGCCGTCGGCCGGCGAGGCACCGAACACGTCATTGCCGAACCGGATGGTGCTGCCGGCGTCGCCAATGATGTCGTACTGCGTCGGCTGACCGGTGGGCGAGCGCGCCACCACCTGCCAGGCGACCGGATCGACGGTGAAATCGGTGTCGGTGGCCAGCGAGTCCAGCAAGGTGGTCGCGAACGACCACCCCTGCGGTGCGGGCATGGTCTGTTGCACCTGGATCTCGGGCTGCGGCGGCACGGTCGGATCGCTGCCGATCAGCCAGCCGAGCGGCGCCTGGCCCAGCGGGTAGCGGAACACGAAATTCTCCGCACTGTCGCTGCCGTTCGGCCCCATCCGCGCGATCGCCGGCCGCGCGCTTTGCGCGGAGGCCGGCGGCGTGCCGGTGGCAAACACCTCGGTGAAGCGCTGGCCCTGCGTCGCCGGCAACAGGTTGCCGCCGAGCGTGGTGCGCGTCAGGTCGCGCGCGCGGGTCAGTGCCTCGCCGGTGCCCCAGACAATGTGCGTCACCGGCGTCGGCGCACCGCCGGTCAGGAAGATCGGATCGACCGCTTCGTGGCCGGGCGCAATCAGAGTCAGGATCTGGCGCAGGCTTTCGCCCGGCAGGTCGGTCTGGATGAGCAACGCCTGGCCCGAGGTGAAGTTGTAGCCGTGGCCTTGCACCCAGAGGTCGGTGGCGCCCTGCGGCCAGCATTGTTCGCTGTCGTCGAACCAGTACGGCGCGATGACAAAGTTCCAGAGATTGGAGACCTGGTAGGGCGTTGCATCCGCCAGCCCGGTGCCGATCTCGAATGGCACCTTGGTGCCGTCCGGCGCCAGCGCGGAAATCCGCGTGCCGGCCGGCACGACACCGGGTGCGCCGACATTGCATTGCACGATCGTGGTGGCGCTGGTGGCCGGTTGCGGCTCGTAGTCCACCAGCCGCGCCAGGCTGACCAGCGACCGCCGCTGCGTCGCGGTCGGCAACGTCGCCTCGGCGGCCACGCGATCCTGGAGGTAGCTGAGTTCGTCGCCGACCGCCGACAGCACCTCGGCCATCATCATGCCGAAATCGGCTTCCGATTGCTCGACCCAGTTCGGGTAGCGCAACGACGAAAATTCGGTCAGCGCCTGGCGGAAGGAGAGAAAATCCTTGGCCAGATAGTCGATCGGCGGGATCGGCGTGTCGTCCGGCGGACACACAGTCGCCGCCGGCGCGCAGTCGAAATCGCTCGGGCAGGTCGCCTTGAAGGAGAACTGGCTGGTGTTCAGGATCAGGTCGAGCGCGGGCGCAATGAGGGTCAGGCTGTAGAGCGAGAAATCGCCCTCGGTCAGCGCGGTCAGCGCCAGCAGCGGGCGACCTTCCGGGTCGGTGGACCAGTTGGTCGCCGTGATCGCTGGCAGCGGCACGGTGGGTACGCTGTCGCCACCGGTGATCGTTGCGGTGACCGCGGAACCGGCCAGCGCCACCTTGTTGAGGAAATGCACATGCAGGGTTTGCGGCGCCACGACCTCGACGAAATCGATGCCGTTGAAGGTGGTCGAGCCGATGACGGCCAGGACGCGATCTTTTGGTTCGGCCATGTCAGATCACCTGGACCTGGGTTTGCCGCACCGACTGCGTCTCGATCAGCACATAGGTGATCGTGATCAGGATGGTGCCGTCTGGTAGCCCGGGGCTGCTGATCGGCGTGTCTACCGTGACCTTCTGCACGGTGATCTGATTGCTGAGACAGGCGTTCAAGGCCTGTGTCACGATCATCTGCGTGCTGGCCTGCAACTGCGCGGACAGCGGCGCGAACAGCAGGCGCCGGAGCCCGGCGCCGAAGGTCGGCATACAGACCCGCTCGCCCGGATCGGTCAGCAGCACCTGGCGGATCATCTGATCGACATGATCCTGGTACGACGCCTGCGCGGCCTGGCCGGAGGCGGCGTCGATATGGAACGGGACGGCGAAATCGCTGCGGATCATGTGCCGCTGACCTGCGCCTGGGTGGAAGTGATCAGCACCGTACCTTGCGGTGCCTGCGTGGCGGCAAGGCAGAGGCCGACGCTTGCCTGGTTCAGCACCAGGTCGCCGCCGTGCTTCACGCGCGTCGCGGTCTGCACCCAGTTCACGCTGACGCAGGGGCTCGGCACGGGACCCGGCAGTTGGAAAGCGCAGCCGGCAATGACGAAGGTGTCGGAGCCGCGCAGGATCGGCGCGCCGGCGGAGGCGCGTGTGCTGCCCGGTGTGGCGGTGACGGTGCCGCCATGCGGGCACATCATCGAACTGGCCGCGGTGAGCAGTGCGGGCATCAGCTCACCTCCAATGCGCCGCTGTTGACGGAAACGCCTGACGCGCCGACCTCGATCTTGCCCGAGCCGGCGGTGATCGTGGCGCCGGAGCTGTCGAACACCAGGCTGTCGCTGGCGGAGTCCTGTAGCGTCACGCTGCTGGCGCTGTTGTCGAAGGCCAGCGTGCCGGCGTTGGTGATGATGGTTTTCACATCGGCCGACGCCGCCGACGGGATGTCGCCGGTGCTCCAGTAGCAGCCGGTCCAGATCGGGAAACTGACGTCGCCACCTTCGAACTCGATCCACACGCCGCTGCCGATCTCGGGCAGCATCAGGAACCCGACCTGTGGCCCGGCATACGGCACGCAAGGCGCGCACCAGCCGGTGGGTGTGGCTGGCAGCACCGATGGCACACTGGCCTTGATGCGCATGGTGGATGCATCGACATCCGTCACCACGCCGCGGTACTTGCCGTAGAAGCGGTGTCGGATGTGATCGAGCAGATCCTGGAGCAGGGCGTCGTTCATAGGCTGATGCCCCCGGTTGGGGCCGGCGGCGGGGCGGTGCCGACCGCATTGCGCACCAGCACGAAGGCCATCTCGTGCTTCTCCGCGGTGATGTGGTGGCGCACGCTCCACACCAGGTAATTCCCCGAATGCAGTCCCCCCGCGGCGTCGAGCTTCGCCACGGTACCGACGCGCAGGATCGAGCCGAGCCGGGCAACATCGGTGCTGCCCTGGCAACGCACGAACCAGCCGGCCTCGCGCAACAGCGAATCCGCGCGCTGCGTCAGCGTGCCGGCATCGGCCGCCGTGGTGGTCAGCAACGCGGTGACGGTGCTGGTGGCGAAGGTTGCCAGATCGGTCTGGTCCATCGGCGCCAATCCGTCGTCGGTGACGGTGCCGCCGGCTCCATCAGAATCCTTGTCGGTGAACAGCGCCTGGCGCGCCGTCACCGCGCTCGGGCGCATCACGTCCCAGGAAATGTCGAGTGCACTGACCGTCGCGGCGGCGGCATCGTTCAGCGTCAGCGTCACCGCCGGGTCGGCACCGATGTTCGGCGTCGCGAACGACCCGGTGCGCTGGCCCGGGGTATCGGTGCAGAACACGCGGAACAATTTGCCGCTGCGGCGTGCCAGCCCGCGCAGGAACTGCGCGTCGGAGGCCCGCTGCATGAGGCTGGCGCCGTCCGCGGTATGCGCCGGGGAATCGTCGTCGAGATTGGCCGGGTCCGGAGTGAAGCCGTATTCGCCGAAGATCGTGTTCGCCGCTGCGCCGTCGGTCACATCGACCCATTCGCGCGTCTTCTCGGTGGCGTTCATCAGCCAGGAGGCATCCTGCCCCCACACCTTCACCGTGCTCTTCGACGTGCCGGTATCGAGATGAACCTGCTGGGCCAGCACGTAGCCGTCGATCAGGCAATGCGTCTGCCCGTCCGACGCCTGGGCCGTCACGGCGATATTCGACAGTGGCGCCAGCCGAGGATCCGACACCGTGTCGTAGTCGCCGCTCGACGTCGTGTTGACCGGCAGGGTGATCGAGAACGCACTCGGAAGATCGGCATTCTCCTCCACCTCGAGCTCGACGATGTCGGCGTCGAAGTCGCTCGCGGCGGTGCCCCCGATAACGATGTCGAACAGACTGCTCATGAAGTTGCGGGACCCTGCGGAATGCCGACCAAATCAGACGCGGCCAGGGCGTCCGGCGACGGCGCGTTGTTGGAATCGCAGATCCGCCAGAAGAACGTCGGGTCCTTCAGGTAACGCGCGGCGAGCAAATCGAGCCGGTCGCCGGTGATGCGCCGGTGGTAGCCGGCCAGCGCCAGCGGATTGGGCAGTGGCAGGCGCGTCGCGATGACGCTGCTGCCGTCCGGCATCGTCACCGTGTAGGTGACCAGTCCGGCGTAACGGCTGTTCGGTGCAAACATCCGCGCCCCCTTTCAAACCGGCAGCATGCCGATGATGGATTCGACGGCGTTCGCGAGGTTGGCAAGCGCCAGGGCCTCGCGCAGGCCTTGCGAATAGGTGTAGGCGGTGGTCGCCAGGCTGCCGAGCGGGCCATCGACGTATTTCAGTTCTTCCTGCGTCAGCACGCGCAGGCCGAGCTGCGCTTCGACATGCGTGGGATTGAGCAGGACGGAGTCGTAGAGTTTCTCGGTGATGGTCAGCGTGGTGACGCGGACCGGAACGATTCGTCCGGGACCCCAGATGAACAGCACGGTCGGCAGTTGCGCGGCGGGCACCTGGCGGGTGGGATCGGACGAGGGGCTGCCGCCGATGCCGAGCGCCGCGGTCACGCTGCCGATCAGCCCGCCACCGGGCGGTGCGGTCGGGAACAGCAGCATCTCCAGCGCCGCCAGCCGCGTATAGACGCCGGAGACGGTGGCGAGCGCGGTTTCCACCGCATCGCCGTCGGCGATCATGTCGTTGGAGTCCATCGCCAGGGTGAAGGAGAACGACTCCTGCGGATCGCCGGTGATGGCGAGCGGGTTGCTGGTCGAGCCGGGCGTGCCGGGGTTGGTGGTGGCCGGCGTCCAGGTATGCGTCATCGTTTCGGGATTGTATTGGAAAATGATGACGTTCGGGATCGGGATCGGAAAGGTTTCCGTGAACTCGATCAGCGCGCCGCGGAGATAGAAGCCGGACATCGCTATGCCTCAGCCGCTGAAGTGAGAGAGGGTGCGGGCAAGGAGCAGG
>JBEKNT010000045.1:0-42324 GCA_049522565.1 Acetobacteraceae bacterium | reverse complement strand
CCCTTGTGGGAGGGGGTTGGGGGGAGGGGTGCGTACAGCCGCTGTCCCCGGCTGTACGCACCCCTCCCCCCAACCCCCTCCCTCAAGGGGAGGGGGAGTCTTGGTCTCCTCGCTCCGTCCAACTCCCCCCTGCGAACGACCACGCATGACAGGACCGCTTCTGGATACGCTGACCGCTTTCTGCGGCACGCCGGGCCCGCTGGCCGGCGGCGGCCTGCTGCTCGGACTGTTTGTCGCGGGCGCGGCCGGAAGCACGATGCATTGCGTGCCGATGTGCGGCGGCTTCGTGCTGGGCCAGGTGGCCGACCGGATGGCCGCCGTGCCGGCAGCGCGGTTGTGCGAATGGCGACGGGTCGGCACCGGCGTTCTGCTGCCCTACCATTGCGGACGGCTGACCACCTATGCCGGGCTGGGCGCCGTCGCCGGGCTGGGCGGCGCGATGCTGGCTCGTCTGCCCTGGTTCGGAGCGCTGTCGGCGGCGCTGCTGTTGGCCGCGGCGGGGCTGTTCCTGATGCATGCATTGCGTCGCATGGTTCCAGCCCTGGGCCGCCTGCTACCGGGGCTGGAACGCGCCCCGCGCGGCTGGAACCAGGCGATCGCCCGCCTCACGCGCGGCCTGGACCGCAATCGCCGAGGCGGCGGCTATCTGCTCGGGCTGGCACTCGGCTTCCTGCCTTGCGGATTTCTCTACGCGGCTCTGGCGGCAGCGGCGACGAGCAGCAGCCCGGTGCTGGGAGCGCTCGGCATGCTGGCCTTCGGCCTTGGCACCGCACCCGCGTTGATGGTGGTCGGCATCGTCGGACAGGCCGCCGGGAGGCAGTGGCAGCGCGGCATCGCGGTCGCCGCGCCGGCCGTGATGCTGCTGAATGCCGCGTTGCTGGGGGCGCTGGCGCTGCAACGACTGACGACAGGGGTGTAGGCGACGAAGCAACGGAGGAAAACATGCTCCGCGTTTGCGGAGACAGCCCACTCTGCTCTAGCCTGCCGCGCATGCGCCCATGCACGAGCTTGCGTTGATCGCACTGACGATACGTCACACGACGCGCTATCGCTATCGTCAGCCGGTGCAGCTCGGGCCGCACCGTTTGATGCTGCGCCCGCGCGAGAGCCGCGACCTTCGCCTGATTTCGAGCGATGTCACGGTCGCGCAAGCCGCGGCGGTGACCTGGGCGCAGGACGTCTTCGGCAATGCCGTCGCGACCGCCAGCTTTCAGACCATGGCCGACACGCTGGTGATCGAGAGCGTCGCGAAACTTGAACTCGACGCGGCCGCCTGGCCCGTCTTCGACGTCGCGGCCTCGGCGATTTGCTATCCCTTCCGGTATTCCGACGACGAGTGGACCGACCTCGGCGCGCTGACGATCCAGCAATACCCGGACCCGGTCGGGCGGTTGCGGGACTGGACGCGGGCGTTCGTCCGCGCCGACCCGACCGACACGCTGGCCTTGCTGAAAGACCTCAGCGCCGGCGTTTCCGGCTGGATCTCCTATCAGAGCCGGGAGGATGAGGGCACCCAGTCGCCGAACCAGACGCTCGATCGCGGCTGGGGATCCTGCCGGGATTTCGCGGTCCTGTTCGCCGAGGCGGCACGCAGCCTCGGCTTCGGGGCGAGGATCGTCTCCGGCTATCTCTACCATCCGGAGCCGAACAGTGTGGCACAGGGCGATGCGGGATCGACCCATGCCTGGGCGGAAGTCTTTGTGCCGGGCGCCGGCTGGATCACCTGCGATCCGACCAACCGCAGTGTCGGGGGCGCCAATCTGATCCCGGTTGCCGTCGCGCGCGACATCCGGCAGGCCATGCCGGTGGTCGGCAGTTTCGTGGGAGCGTCCGACGCCTTTCAGGAGATGTCGGTGGAGGTCCGCGTTACCGCATAGGCAGCGCGCGGCGGCAGACCGCACGGATTGCGCCGCGCGCTGCCGGCGCTCGGGCGTCTGCTGCCGGTGCTGGAAAGCGCGCCGCGCGGCTGGCACCGCGCCATCGCGACGCTCGCGCAGCGCCTGCCGCGCGGGCGCCGGAGCAATTTCTATCTGCGCGGCCTGACGCTGGGTTCTCCGCCGTGCGGCTTGCGCTGCGCGGCATTGGCCGCGGCGGCAGCCAGCCTCTATCCGTTGCCGGGCGCGTGGCGGATGGTGGCGTTCGGGGAGTCCGCAATGGGTGGTAAGCGGACCTTCGGTACCTCCGCGGTACGAGCGGCTTCATGACAATCCGCGGACCACCGCCTGTCGTGGACCTCGCACGTTTCATGTCGGTCTCCCGGGGTTAGGGCCAGGTCCGAAAGGCTGGCTTCGGTGGGACGCGGCGATCCGTTACCGGGTGACGCAACCTGTATCGGCGCACGCAGAAGGTCATCCGTCGAACATATGAACTCCAGACCGGCGCGACGCACCGCCGGGACGGGTAGAAGCACCTGATCCAGCAGCGCTCCCGACCTGTTGTGCTATCATCCATAGTGGATCATTGTCGCAGCGTGGCGGGCTTTCCCCCCCGATGGCCACGGGACGATATACGAAAGCCAAATCCACAAAACCGACAACCGTGAAGGAAAAAACGGATGGACGTCACCGAAACCGCACGGAGGCTATTTGCAAAATGCGCGATGGCGATCGCGATCGGTCTTCTGTTCGCAAGCGCCGGGGCTGCAAATGCTCAACGACTGGAAATGCGCCCCTTCGAGGCGGTAACACTCACCACCAAGCAATTTCTTACTGGCGCCAAGGATGGCAAGCCCGTGACCCTGGCGGGGGAGCTGCGCATTCCGGGAGCGGGGAATGATAAGCTTCCAGCCGTGATACTAATCCAGGGTTCGGGCGGAATCGGTGCGAGTACCGATCGGTGGGCCAAGGAAATCAATAGCGTCGGCGTCGCGGTATTCATCGTCGACAGCTTCTCAGGTCGAGGTATTTATAATACGATCACGGATCAATCTCAGTTGGACAACCTGGCGATGATGGTCGATGCGTATCGTGCACTTGCTGAGTTGGCGCGGCACCCGAGGATCGACCCTGGCCGGATTGCCGTGATGGGCTTCTCAAAGGGGGCCGTGGCGGCGGTCTCTTCCAGCATTGAGAGATTCCGGAAAATGTATGGTCCGGAAAATGTGAAGTTCGCCGCGCATATTGGTCTTTACACACCGTGCAACACAACTTTTCGGGACGACGACAAGGTGACGGGCGCGCCAATCCGTCTGTTTCATGGCATGGCCGACGATTGGGTTTCAATCCAGCCCTGCCGCGACTACGTCGCACGGTTGAAGAAGAACGCGGCCGATATCACACTCGCGGAATACCCGGATGCAACTCATGCATATGATACCTTTGTTTTGAAGGAGCCCATGAAGATCCCTCTGGCGCAAACCCAACGCAATTGCCATCTCGCGGAAGGCGATGCCGGACAGGTTCTGAACATCGCGACCGGCAAACCGTTTGATCTGAATGATCCGTGCGTGGAGAGAGGCGCAACTATCGCCTATAACGAGGCAGCAACGACGGCCACGACGGTGGCGTTGAAGGAGTTCCTGACCGCGACATTCCGGTTGGGGCAGAAATGAAACGGTAAGCCGCCCCGCGTTGGAGCCACTGAAACTTCTGTCTGTGGCGATAAACATGGCTGGTGACAGCGGGCGCGGGGGAAGCGGCAGACTGGTCTTGTTGCGGACGACGCGCCTAATTCGACGTGCCCAGTCCGGCCCGCCAGCCGCGGGGTTCGGGCGCCCCACCATCCGGCTTTGGCGCCAGAAGATCGGCCTGTAGCGGATCGTAGCGTGGCTGCGCGCCCGGGAGGAGGATCCGCTTGAGCGGCACGTATGCGTCGTTGATCAGCGGCTCGTCACCGTTTGTCCACCGGCGGCCGGTTCTTCTGCCGCCACCGCTCGTTGATCAGCATCACCTCGCTGGCGATCTCCGTCTGCGCCACCTGGGCCGCCTTCACCAGGCCCATCGCCATCATCGCATCGCGACCGAACTCGGCGTAACACCCCTTTCCGCGCAACACCTGGGATGCGTGGAGCAAGCATGACTTCGTAAGTGCGTTTTCCCGGATGGGCCGACCATGCGAACATTTGAATGTCCGCAATGGGTCGAGGCTGTGTAAAAACGCCCCTGCGTAACGATTCGGCGCAATAATTTGCTGCGTTCGCCCAAGGGAACCATAATTTGCTGCGTTCGCCCAAGGGAACCATTAAAACGGAAGAGTCCTGCGCGACAGAAGGCAACGACGGAAGAATATTCTGCGGTCCAATCGCAGCGTTGAGTTTTTACACAGCCTCGGTCGAAACCCGGCATTCAAACTGACCGGCGCGCTCCCGGGTGGCCGGGAGCGTGACGCGACGCGGCAATCGGTCCGAGTCGAACTGTGCAGCGCGAGGCGGTGCTCCGCGGCGATGTCAGGCGGCACGGCGCAAGCCAATAATCGCCGGCGGGGCCGAGCGCGGGCTGCACAGCGACGATCGCTCTGACCGCATGGGCACGCCGCCCAGCATCGACGCAGCAGACCAACCGCCGGATGCCAACCCAACCGGCGCAAACCGCCGTCGTCCTGGATAATTTTCCTAGAAGATGATACCGTCAGCGGCCAAAGCACCCGTCAGGAGCGCGCCCGTATCTCTTCCGTTCGTCATTTGCACCGAACTCACGCGCCGATGCGCCGCAGGCCCGGGAGCCCATTCCGTCGCCCGTCCGCGACCGCCGCCTCGTCACCGTCATCCGCCGCGTGTGCTTGCGGCAGGACGCGATACGCCGCGGCAACCACCTGCCGCCGGACTTTGCCGCGCGCCGCATCGGCAGGACGCGGCGGAGCCGGCGCTGCCGCCCATCCCGCACGCCGCTGCACTGCGGCACCGGACCGCGCCGCGTTGCGTGCCGTGACGGAAGCGGTTGCACCGAGGCAGCGTGCCATCGGCTTCGCCCCGATTGCCAGATGCCGGGTCATGGTTGTGCCGACCGAAGCGGCCGACACTGCTTTGCGAATAGCGGCAGAAGCCCATGCACCGGCGCACGACGGCGCCGCCGCGCGGTTGCCATGTGCGGGCCGGAGCCCAGAGAGGACGGCGGCGGCAAGAGCCCATGCACCAGAACGGGCCCGGCTGGCAGTCCCGCACGGCGCCACCGCTCGTTTGCGCACGCGGGCAGGAGTCCATGCATCAGACCAACCGCGACGAGCGGCACCCGGCGCGTCGGCCGCCTGCGCCCCGGCCGGCGCTGCGGCGGAACCGGCTGCCCTGGCAACGCGACCGGCCGGCAGCACCCCGGGCCAATGGTCCCGATCCGCGTGGGTCGGCAAGACCCCATGCACCAGAACGCGACCGGCCGGCAGCACCCCGGGCCAACGGTCCCGATCCGCGTGGGCCGGCAATACCCCATGCACCAGAACGCGCCCGGCCGGCAGCACCCCGGGCCAATGGTCCCGATCCGCGTGGGCCGGCAAAAGCCCATGCACCAGGACGCGCCCGGCCGGCAGCACCCCGGGCCAATGGTCCCGATCCGCGTGGGCGGGCAGAAGCCCATGCACCAGAACGCGCCCGGCCGACAGCACCCCGGGCCAACGGTCCCGATCCGCGTGGGCCGGCAAAAGCCCATGCACCAGTGCAGCCCTGCGGTGTCGCCGACCCCCGTGCCGTACGTGCATCACTCCTGTGGCCCGCCGTGACGCTCCGCAAGCCGGCATGGTCGGGCTCGACCCGGCGCCATCTGCGCACGGCTGGCCGGGGGCGGACGGCCGGAACCGGGACAAGTCCAGGCATGACGGGTGGAACCGCATGGCGAAACGCAGGCACAGCCCCGCGTCTCAGCCAACGCGCCGCAATCTCCAGCACAGCAAAACGAGACGCCCGTGAGACGGTCCGGGCCCTACGCCGGCAGCGTCACCGTCGCCTTCGCGCCCCCGGTGGGCCGGTTCGCCAGCACCACATCCCCCCCATGCGCGCGCATGATGTTGCGCGCGATCGGCAGCCCCAGCCCGACCCCACCGGTCTCGCGGTTGCGGCTGGGCTCGCCGCGATGGAACGGCTCGAACACCCGCTCCAGGTCGCCCGGCGGAATCCCCGGGCCATCGTCCTCGATCTCGATCGTCAGCATTGCCCCGGCCGCACCGACCGACACCGGCGGGACCAGCCGCACCCGCGCCCCGCCGCCGTACATCACCGCATTCGCGATCAGGTTGGTCAGCGCCCGCTTCAGCGCCAGCGGCCGGGCGCGCACCGTCCAATGCGGCGGCCCCTCGTATGCCAGGTTCGGCGCCGCTTCGGGCCGCGCATCGCCCGCCTCGTCCAGCAAGGTCCGCAGCAGCTCCGCCATATCCAGCGCCGAGACCGCCTCGCCGGTGCGCGCGTCGCGGCCGAACACCAGGGTGGCGGAGACCATCGCCTCCAGCTCCTCCAGGTCCGCCAGCACCTTGCCGCGCTGCTCGTCGTCCTCGATGAACTCGGCACGCAGCTTCAGGCGGGTGATCGGGGTGCGCAGATCGTGGCCGATCGCGGTCAGCAGGTCGGTGCGGTCCTGCACGAAGCGGCGGATGCGCGCCGCCATGGTGTTGAAGGCGGCAGCGGCGATGGCGACCTCCAGCGGCCCGTCCTCCGGCAGCGGCGGGGCGTTCACGTCGCGGCCCAGCGCCTCGGCGGCGGCGGCGAGCGTGCGCACCGGCGCGGTCAGCCGGCGCACCGCCCACAGCGTCAGCCCGGCCGCCACCACGGTCATCAGCAGGAAGGCGGCGAGAAACGTCGGCGAGTGCCACGGCCGCACCGGCTCCAGCGCCGCGGTGACGTTCAGCCACTCACCGTCGGGCAAGCGCAGGCCGATGACGACGCGGCCCATGTCGGGCCCGCCGAGGAATTGCAGGTCGCGCCAGCGCTGCGGCCCGGGCACTCCGACGAAGTTCATGCTGACGCGGAACAGCCGCTGCACCGGCAGCGGCATCGGCGGCAGATCGGTGACGGGCGGGTCCTTGCTGAGTTCGGCGGTCAACCCGGGGCCGCGATGCAGCTCCGCCAGAACCTCCTCGCGCTGTTCCGGCGTTGTCAGCACGACGGTGCGATACAGCCCGACGACCCGCAAGGCGAGTGTGCGGGCCTGCCCCAGCCGCTGCACGTCGATGCGATCCATCGCGTGAATGGCCAGCCCGGCCACCTGGACGAGGATGAGCCCGACCAGCAGAACGAAGGCTGTGCGGGCCGCCAGGCTGCGCGGCCAAAGTCGGAGAATCACGCGTGCTCCACCGTCGCCGCCAGGACATAGCCGCCGCCGCGCACCGTCTTGATGAGCTGAGCGTTGCGCCCGTCATCCTCCAGCTTGCGGCGCAGACGCGAAATAGCGACGTCGATCGCGCGATCGAACGGGCCGGCCTGCCGGCCCCGCAGCAGGTCGAGCAACATGTCGCGGGTCAGCACACGGTTGGCCCGTTCGACCAGGGCCACCAGCAGGTCGTATTCGCCGCCGGTGAGCGCCACCTCGACGCCGTCCGGATTGAGCAATCGGCGGCGCGCCGGCTCCAGGGTCCAGCCGGCGAAGCGCAACGGCCGGCTGCCGTTCTCGTGGCGTGGCCCGATGCTGTCGCCGACACGGCGCAGCACGGCGCGGATGCGGGCGAGCAATTCCCGTGGGTTGAACGGCTTGGGCACGTAGTCGTCGGCGCCGAGTTCCAGGCCGATGATGCGGTCGGTCTCCTCGCCCATGGCGGTGAGCATCACGATCGGCACATCGGACTGGCTGCGCAGCCAGCGGGCAAAATCGAGTCCCGGCTCACCCGGCAGCATGAGGTCGAGCACGACGAGCTGGTAATGGCCGTTGGCCCAGGCCCGGCGCGCCTCCCGCGAGTCGCGCACGGCGGTGACGCGAATCCGGTGCTTTTCCAGGAATCGCGCGAGCAGGTCGCGGATTTCCCGGTCGTCGTCCACCACCATGATGTGCGGCGGCTGGTCCATACGGGGCAGAATACGCTAGATTCGGCTGCTAGGGCAGGGCGCGTTGCAATCCGTTGCATTTCGTCGCCCGCCCGGCGCAGTCCGCTAACCTGGCGGGTCTATCTAGAGGGGGCACTCACGCTTCCGGGAGACAATAAACGATGCGTAAGACCTTGCTCGCTGCCGCCGCGGCTTTCGTGATCGGCGGCGCCACTGTCGGCAGCCTGATCAGCTACGCCCAGCCTGCACCGCCGCCCGGGCCTGGGCCGGGAATGGAGGGACCCGGGCGGGCCCACCCCGGGCCCGGGCCGATGGGATGGATGCAGCATTGGCGGGAGCACCATCATCCGATAGCGCCGGGCACCTTCGCGCTGGTGTTTCGCCAGGCCGACCGCAACCTGAGCCCGCCGGACGTGCAGAAGATCGTCGAAGGGTTCCTGCTGTGGCGCGGCAATCACACCTGGAAGGTGATCAACGTGGCGGCGGCGCCCGACGGCGCGATCGGCTTCACGCTGGCGACGCAGGAGGGCTCGGTGATCGCGCGCTTCACCATGGACCCGCATAGCGGGCGGGTGACCCGCGTCGGGTGAGACGGCTCCGCCGCGGGACGGGCGGGTGCCGATCCAACCGGCTTTCCTGCGGCGATCGCCACGGTCAGGCAGCAAGCCACGGCGCCCATACCGGGCGGTCGTGGGCTGGCGGCCGTGTCGCAGCGCTATCCAACGATCCCGTATTGACCGACGCTAAGCACGTAGGCGTCCCGCCGGGACGTGATCGGGAGGTAGCCAAACCGCTCCATCCAGGGTCGCAGACGCCGTTCGACGGTCAGCACCTGCTGATCGGCAAGCTCGCGGCGCCATCGGCCGACCTCCGCATCGCGTCCGGCATGATGCTTATGCCAGCCTGAGGCCCCATCGTAGGTATCCCACTGCCCCGTCATCTCATCGAACATGCTGTTCGCCGTGGCGAGCGTCTCAAGATTGGCGATGAACGCATCCACCGCATCTCTGCGCAACCTCTCGAATATGCGCCTGCATTCGCTTTCGGAAAGCGTTCCGGGAAACGTTGCAGCGATACGCTCGACCGTGCCCGGGTCATCAAAGAATCGGTCTTCGAATTTGAGCAATACGGATCGGCGGTGCGAGACGAAGCGGGCACACGCCCACGCGGATACCTCCGTCACCCGCAGCGCGAAGTCGAAGGGTGCCTTGTTGTGCCGCATCAGGGATGCGACGGCGTCGCGAGGGTCACGGATGGTGATGATGATGGCCCTGGCCCGACGGCCGAGTTCACGCGCCGCCGGCGTACCGTGGGTCTTGACCACCAAGGTTGCCGAATTGTCGTCGCACTTGGGAATCGCGTCGGCCACGAAGACCGGCATGACAGGTCTGGTTGGCGCAACGGTCCCGGCAATCTGCTGCACCACGTTGAACGTCCATGTGGATGCAGACGCGTACATGCCGAGACAGCAGAACATGGCAACTTCCGGTGGGTAAGCGCTTCTCAGGCGGAGTTTACGGCTTTGCGGCCCGTGGCGCCAATCCGTCGTACGCTTGACCACGCATGGCGCTGGCGCGGCTTCTTGCCAGCCGCTAGCTGTCTCGGGTAGCCCGGCCATGGATGGTGTGCCCATGACGTCTGGCCCGGTGCCACTGTCACACCAGACCGGATGAGATGTAAGGGGGAAGCATGGAAGACCACGGGCCGCTGCTGACGCTGCCGTACCGGCCGCCTGCGCTGGCAATGGCGGGCGGCGCGACGGTCCCTACATCTGCACCACGGAGCCCAGGGTAAATGTCACCTGTCCGGGCGGGTTCTCGCCGATCCGGAGTGTCGTTTTGCTCGGGAAATGGTAGGGCGGAACCGGCAGGTTGTACGGTGCCGGCACACCCGAATAAACCCGGCCCGCCAGATCGTATTTCGAGCCGTGGCACGGGCAGAAATAGCCGCCTGGCCAGTTCGGCGCCGGCGTCGAGGGATCCGGCTGTGGCAGGTATGACGGCAGACAGCCGAGATGCGTACAGATACCAACCAGGACAGCGAACTCCGGATTGATCGAGCGGTGCCAGTTCTCCGCATAGGGCGGCTGCTGACGCGCAGTCGAATTCGGGTCGCTCAGCCGGCTCAGCAGTGCCGGTTCCTGCAAGGTCTTGAGCGCGGCTGGCGGACGATTGACGATCAGGATCGGCGTGCCGCGCCAGCGAACGATCACCTGCTGGCCCGCCGCGATCTTGCTGAGGTCGATGTCCATCGGCGCACCGGCGGCGATCACGTCCGCCGCGGGGTTCATGGAATCGATCAGGGTCCAGGCGAAGGCAGCCGTGCCGATGGCGGCCGCGGCCCCGGTAACCAGCTTCAAGAAGTCACGGCGTTGCGCCGGGTGGCCGGTGGCCATGGTTTCCGCGGACATGTTCCAACAACGGCGTGGCAGACTGTTGGTTCGATTGCCGCTCGATGATCTTTGCTTCATCCGAAGCCGCAGCGAAACGGAACCGCCGCCGGCCGGTATCGTCGGCATTCCTGGGTGCAAGCGGCAAAGTCCCGGATGGCGGGCGCTCGCCCGCCATGCCGAGGGCCAGCCGCCGCAGCGTCACCCTTTACGGCGTCTGGTATTACCTGTCGGCTGGCGGCTCCGGCGCGCGTGCGATGCCACTCGTTTCCAGCGCGTGGGCGACGCGCAACGCGACCGCCTCGCGCCACGGCGCGGCGATGACCTGCACGCCGATCGGCAGACCGCCGGGCAATGGCACCGGCACCGCGACGACCGGCAGGCCGACGAATGACACCGGCTGGGTGTAGATGCCGATATTCGGCCGCAGCGGCAGTTCCCGCCCGTCCAGCACGAAGGTCTTCTGCCCAATCCGCGGCGCGACACAGGGCGTTGCCGGCGCCAGGATGACATCGACCGCGTCGAACAGCCGGAGCACCGCATCGCGGTACCAGCGGCGGAATTTCTGCGCCTGGGCGACGATCGCCGCCGGAATGAGCGCGCCGGCGATCAGCCGGTCCCGCACGTCCGGATCGAAGTCCGCCGCCCGCGCGCGCAGCCGTGGCAGATGCAGCGCCGCCCCCTCACTCGCGGTGATCACATACGCCGCAGCGCGGGCGCGCGCCGCCTCGGGCCACGTGATCTCACGCATCGCGTCCAGCGCAGTCGCGACGGAGTCGAGCGCCGCCAACGCCTCCGCCGCAGCGCCGGCGCGGAAGTAGCCGCCGGCGCGGACGATGCGCAGGCCGGCGATGCCGTCATGCAGCGCAGGCGTCGCAGGTTCCGCCGCACGATCCACGCAGACCGGATCATGCACATCGGCCCCCTGCATCGCGTCGTAGGCCAGAGCCAGGTCGGCGGTACACCGCGCCAAGGGGCCGAGATGGTCCAGACTCGAGACGAACGGAAAACTCCCGGCGCGGGACAGCCGGCCATAGGTCGGCTTCAGGCCGAACACCCCGCAGAACGACGCCGGGACGCGGATCGAGCCATTGGTGTCGGAACCCAACGCGAGCGGCACCAGCGCACCGCCGACCGCCGCGCCCGAACCTCCGGACGAACCGCCGCTCATGCGCGTGTTGTCGTGCGGATTGCGCGACGGCCCATCATGCGCGTTCTCGCCGGTAAAGTCGTAGGCGTACTCGCCCATGTTCAGCACGCCAATCAGTACGGCACCCGCGGACTCCAACCGCGTTATCAACGTTGCATCCGCCGTGGCGGCCGGGCGATCACGGTTGATGCGCGAGCCGGCCAGCGTCGGCAGGCCGGCCACGTCGATCAGGTTCTTCACCGCGAACGGCACGCCAGCGAGTGGCCCGACCGACCCGCCCGCCGCCACCGCCGCGTCGATCGCCGCGGCGCGCGCCCGTGCACGTTCGGCGGTGACCGCGGTGAAGGCGTTCAGCACCGGGTTGCGAGCGGCAATGCGCTCCAGCGCCTGCGCCACGACATCGGTCGCGCGCCGTCGCCCGGCGGCAACGTCGGCGGCAATGCGTGCGGCGGTGTCACTGGTCATGGAAGGCTCTATTGGCATGGCCTGACCAGCCAAACCGGCATGCCGGCGCAGGCCGCCATCCACGACTTGGTCGATGCTCGCACGAAAGCTGTGGGTGGCGTGGCGCCACCGGCCATGAGGTGCGGTGCGTCCCGCCTTGCTCTTGAGACAAGCGACGCGGATCGGATGTTGCTGCTCATGCCGAGAACACCGGCGCCGGATCGGTCTCGTCCGGCAATGGGAAATCGAGCACGAGGCGCGCAAGATCGAACGAAACCCCGAGCTGCTGCCGGATCGCATCCCGCCATTCCGGCCGCACGGGAATGCCAAGCAATACCGTGCCGGCAGCGATATAAGCGTCGAGATCCATCGGGTCATTCATCGGCGGTCCCCCTCGCTCGCCCGCAGCCACGCGCGCCAGCCTCCGAAGCGTGTGATGTCGGGCGCGTCTGTCACGCCGGCCGCCTCCGCAATGAAGCCGAGGCATGGGCCGTCGTGCAATTCCACCATGCCGAACCCGAGCGGCGGCGGCACCTGCGCCAGCAAAGCCCCGATCGAAGCGGTCGGCAGCGCCCAGATCTCACCAGCGATTGCCGCGCCATCCGCGGCGCGCAGCATGCCCGGACGATTGCCCAGCGCGTACAGGCGATACATCGGTGCCGTGGCCGCGGCGCGAACAAACCGGCCGCCCAACAAGGTGATCTGATGGTTCAGCGTCAGGCCGCCCATATGCGCGCCGATGCATAACAGCGCGGTCTCGTCCGCCGCGAGCGGATCGGGTTCGGCAACCGCCGGTAACGGCCGACCGGTGGCGCCGACCGTGGTGGCGAACGCACGGTGCAACGCATCCGCTAGGCCGGCGAGGCGTCCTTCCGACCATGCCGGCCCGAGCAATGTGACGCCCACCGGCAAGCCGTCGGCGCCAAATCCCGCGGGCACGGCGAAACCGGCCAGATCGCAGATATTCACAAAGTTGGTGAACGTGCCGAGGTGTTTGTTCAGGCCGATCGGATCCTCGTGCACCGCGGCCAGGGTCGGACAGAACGGCGCCGTCGGCAGCAACAAGGCGTCGTAGGTCTGGAACAAACGCTCCGCGGCCCGCTTTGCCCCGGCAAGGCGATGGAAGGCATCGAAAGCGTCCACGCTGTAACGGGTGAAGCCGCTTTGCAGGATGTCGCGCGTCACCGGATGCAGAATCTCGGGCTGCTCTTCGAGCACCGACCGGAGAGCCGCGGTGCGTTCAGCGACCCACGGACCATCGTAGAGCAATCGGGCGATTTCCAGGAATGCCGCGATGTCGATGGTTTCCGCGTGCAAGTGGTGCGCGGCAGCTTGATACTGAACGATCGTTTCTGCTTCACATAGCTCAACCACATCGGCCATCGCGACGCGCAGGTGGCCCGGCGCCGCGCCACGCCGCAAATGGGCGAAGGGGGCACGCCGCGAATAGGCGTCGTCGGGGTCGAAGCCGGCGATGACGCGCTGCACGGCCAGTGCTTCATCCACCGAACGGGCGAACACCGATACCGTGTCCACCGATCGGCAGGCCGGCACCACGCCGCGCGTCGGCACACTGCCGACGGTCGGCTTCAACCCGACGATGTTGCCGAAGGACGCGGGCACGCGACCGGAGCCGGCGGTATCCGTGCCCAACGCGAACGGCACAATGCCAGCCGCCACAGCGCAGGCCGAACCCGATGACGATCCCCCGGGAACGCGCAGTGCGTCGAACACGTTGCGTGGGATGCCGTACGGCGAACGCGTGCCTACCAGGCCGGTCGCGAACTGATCGAGATTGGTTTTGCCGAGCAAGATGGCGCCGGCATCGAGCAAGCGTTGCACGGCCGGCGCGGTGGTATCGGCGCTGTAGGCGAAACCGGGACAGGCGGCGGTGGTCGGCAGGCCGGCAACGTCGATGTTGTCCTTCACGGCAAACGGGACGCCCCACAGGGGACGGCCACGCGGGCCTTCGGCGTGCAACGCGCGCGTCTGCGCCCGCACAACCTCATCCGGCAATCGCGTAATCCAGATCGCAGGGTCGTCATGCACACGGTCCGCGGCGAATGCTGCCTCGACCGCTTCGGCTCGAGTCACGCGGCCTCCTTCACGTGGTCGGCGTGCAGCAGCGCCGCGAGCCTGCGGCGGATCGCATTGAACTCCGGCGAGGACACGTCGCGCGGACGTTGCAACACGATAGGCTCTTCGGCGACGATGCGCCCGGGGCCAGGCGACATCACCACGACGCGGTCGGCGAGAAAGATCGCTTCCTCCAACGAGTGTGTCACGAACACCACCGACAATTCGGTGGCGCGCCAAATTGCCAGCAACTCGTCCTGCAAGCGTTCGCGCGTCATCGCATCCAGCGCACCGAACGGCTCGTCCATCAGCGCGAGATGCGCGTCGTTCGCCAGCACGCGCGCGATCGCGACGCGTTGCTTCATGCCGCCGGAGAGTTGGTGCGGATACACGTCGGCGAAGCGCTCCAGCCCCATCATGGCAATGAACCGCTCGGCGATCCGCGCGACGTCGGCCTTCTTCTTACCCCGCTCGGCGGGGCCGAAGGCGATGTTGCCGCGCACCGTCAGCCAGGGAAACAGGCCGTAATCCTGGAACACCATGCCGCGGTCCGGACCAGGGCCGGTGACCGGTTTGCCACGCATCACCACGTCGCCCTCGGTTTGGTGTTCGAAGCCGGCGATCATGCGCAGCAGCGTGGATTTGCCGCAACCGGAGGCACCGATCAGGCAGACGAACTCGCCGCGCTCGATGATGAGATTGGCGCCGCGCAGCGCCTGGATGCCGCCCGGATAGGTTTTCGATGCGTTGCTGACACGCAGCAGCGGCTCAACCATGCAGCGGACTCCAGGCCAGCAGGCGGCGGCCGAGCAGCTGGATCGCCAGATCGGAGAGGAAGCCGGCGAGACCGATCACCGCCATGCCGGAGATGACGATCTCGGTGCGGGAAAGCTGCCGCGCGTCCATGATCATCGCGCCGAGGCCGGTCTGCACGCCGGTCATTTCGCCGACGACGATCACCACCCAGGCGAAGCCGAGGCCGACGCGGAGGCCGGTGAACATGCCGGGCAGCGAGGCGGGCAGGACCACTTTCGGAAACAATCGCGCCGGCGAAACGCCGAGCATCTGGGCGGCCTCGAACAGGCGTGGCTCGACGCTGCGCACCGCGAATACGGTGTTGACGAGGATCGGGTAGAAGGCGCCGAGCGCGACCAGGAAGAACGCCGAACGCGGGCCGAGACCGAAAATGATCATCGACAGCGGCAGCCACGCGGTGACCGGGACCGGTCGCAGAAGTTGCAAGCTGGGCTCGAGCAAGTCACGCACGATGGGCAGGCGGCCGATCAGCATGCCGAGCGGCAGGGCGACCGCGGCGGCGAGCAGAAACGCACCGTAGACGCGGCTGGCGGAGGCGATCAGGTCGGTGAGCAACATCTGGCTGAACGCGTCGTCGTTGATGCCGCCAAAGGCAAGATCCCAGAGGGCGACACCCACCGCCGCGGGCGGCGGGATCAGCCCGTCGGGGTTTCCCCGCGTGCCAAGCCACCAAAGTACCAGCAGCAGCAACGGAACAAGGCAGGCACGGGCATGCCGCCCGCAGCAAACCTCTCTCGCTACGCGGGAGAGGTCGCGGAGCGAAGCGACGCGGGTGAGGGTGATCGGGGCGGCACGCTGCACCCTCACCCCGCCCTCTCCTGCGCCACGGGAGAGGGAGTCTGTCGCACCGTCCACCATCACGCCCCCTGCGCCAGCGCGTCGGAGAAGCGCGTGTCGAAGAAGCTGGAAAAATCCGGCAGGGTTCGGATCTGCTTCAATTCCAGCATGTGATCCGCGTAGGTCTTGCCTTCGGCGATCATTTCCGGCGACATCCGCCAGTTCAGCTCGACATTCTTCACCGAGAGCGCCACCGCTTCCGGCTTCATGCCGAGCTTCGCAACCGTCATTGCGGCCATTTCGTCGAGATGCGACATGGCGTAGGTGCTCGCCTGCTTCTGCAAGGTCAGCACCAGGCGCGCCAGCTCCGGCTTGTCCGCCAGCATTTCGCGATGCGCGGCGAGGATCATGTTCAGGCTGCCCATCGGCGTCGAATACGGATATTCGACGATCTTGCCGACGCCGCTGGCCAGCGACAGGCCGGGCCCCGGCTCGGCACCCACATAGGCGTCCACGTCGCCACGCGCGAGCGCAGCCGGCATCTCGCTGAACGACACGCGCACCGACTCCACGTCGTGGATCGTCATGCCTTCCATGTGCAGCCGCTCGAGAATGAACACTTCCTGGGTCGAGCCGGGCCAGATGGCAACCCGCTTGCCTTTCAGGTCCTTCAATGTGGCGATCGGCGAATCCTTGCGGGCAACCACCGCCATGCCCTTGTTGCAGGAGGAACCGAACACGACGACCGGCTCGTGCGCCGCCGCACCGAGGATCGCCGCGGCGATGCCGAATGTCCCGAAGTCCACCGATTTCGTTACGACGGCTGATTTGCCATCCGTCGGGCTTTCGAACGGTATGATCTCGATGCGGTAGCCCGCCGGCACGAAGCGTTCATAAAACCACGGCGTGATGGAGTGGATCAGTTTGAGCGCGCCAATGCGGATGGTGACCGTGTCGGCGGCCGCTGGGCGTGCGCGCAACACGACCGGAGCGGCGAGGGCGGCGGCGAGGAAGCTGCGTCGGCTGCGGATCACGCGGTGTTCTCCTTTCTGGCAAAAGATGCGGCGCGTCTTCATGCGGCCAGATCCGTTGAGCGTCGGGGTAAGCGTCGACCGCTCAGCGCTCTCCGCGGCGGCGGCAAGGACGGTGGCGGAGGGCAAGGCTCCAGGCTCCCGGACGGTGACCCGGAGACGCGGTTGCGCCCGCCGGCCGCAGCCGCAGCCCGCGGACCGCAGGAGTGCCTTGGGAGCGCGGCAGTCGCAGATGAATATTGACCGGGAGCAGCGAGGATTTTGTGCATTTTGGCGGCAACAAGCCTAGAGAGCGGGCAGACGACGGCAGTGTGGCGAGACGAAATGCTGGTGTCATTCGCACTCGTGATCGCCAACCGGCTCAATGCAGGAAGCAGGCCAGGACGATCGGGCGAGAAGTTGAACGGTCTGTCGCGCCAGGGTTGCGGGAGTGCTTCGCCGTGGGGAGGGCTACCGCGCGGGGTAACTAACCAGGTAGTGAATGGTGATCTTCATTAACTGGTTAGTTAAGCCGCCCCCGAAAGCCCGGTCGAGAGCCCGCCACCACGACAGCAGGCCCCGTGCTATCCCGCCCGCGGGAAGAACCGGTTCTCAGGACGCGGCAGGCCGAGGTTCTCCCGCAGCGTCGTCCCCTCATAGTCGCGCCGAAACAGTCCGCGCCGCTGCAATTCGGGCACCACGCGATCGACGAAATCGTCGAGCCCGCCGGGAAGGTAGGGGAACATGACGTTGAAGCCGTCGCACGCCTCCGACAGCAGCCATTCCTCCATCTGGTCGGCGATCATCTGCGGCGTGCCGAGTATCGCCGGCCCGCCATAACCGCCGAGCCGCAAGGCGAGCTGCCGCACCGTAAGGCTTTCCCCCCGCGCCAGGGCGATGGCACGCTCGCGTCCGCTCTTGCTCGCATTGGATTCCGGAATCTCCGGCAACGGGGCGTCCGGATCGAACCGCGACGCATCGTGGCCCAGCGCGATGGACAGCGAGGCGATGGCGCTGTCGTAGTGCACCAGGCTGTCGAGCAAAGCCCGCTTTTCCTGTGCCTCGGCGAGCGAGTCTCCGACGACGACGAACGCGCCGGGCAAGATCTTCAAATGATCCGGGTTGCGGCCGAGCCGTGCCATGCGGCCCTTCACATCGGCATACAAGGCGCGCGCCCCCGCCAGATTGCCCGTTCCGGCAAAGATCACCTCGGCGGTTTCCGCCGCAAGCTGGCGCCCGTCATCCGATGCGCCGGCCTGCACGATCACCGGCCAGCCCTGGACAGGACGGGCGATATTGAGCGGACCGCGCACCGAGAAGTAGCGACCCTTGTGGTTCAGCACATGCATCCGGTCGGGATCGAAGTATTCGCCGGTTTCGGTGTTGCGGATAAACGCGTCCTCGGCCCAACTGTCCCACAAGCCGGTGACGACATCGTAGAACTCGCGGGCGCGACGATAGCGCTCGGCGTGCTCCATATGTTCTTCCAGACCGAAGTTCAGCGCCGCATCCGGGTTGGAGGTGGTGACGATGTTCCATGCCGCCCGCCCTGCACTGATGTGGTCGAGCGACGCAAAGCGGCGCGCAACGTGGTATGGCGTATCGAACGTGGTCGAGCCGGTGGCAATGAGGCCGATGCGATCGGTAACCATGGCCAGGGCGGAGAGCAGGGTGAACGGTTCGAAAGAGGTGACGGTGTGACTGCGCTTGAGGGCAGCAAGCGGCATGTTGAGCACGGCCAGGTGATCGGCCATGAAAAATGCGTCGAACTTGCCGCGCTCCAGCGTGCGGATGAAGCGCTTCAGGTGGGAGAGGTTGAAGTTGGCATCCGGGAAGGCGCCCGGATAGCGCCAGGCAGCGGTGTGGATGCTGACCGGGCGCATGAAGGCGCCGAGGCGAAGTTGGCGAGCTGGGTGCATGGGAACCTGGTCCGTTGGGGCAAGCGTAGCAGGCTGGGACGCGAGGAAAAGGGCCGCAGGCAGGCGCCCGTTTGAGCGGGACGGATGATCCCCGGCACGGGTGGATTGGTTCACCGGGCCAAGGCCAACGATCGAACGGCAGATGGCGAAACGCGCTTCTGGCGGGATTCCCGGGACACTCCTTCGGGCAACCTCCCGCGATCAACGTCGGTACGCGGGTTGCCTGTTCAACACGCGAACCCCGGACATTAACATTCGCAGAAGGCAAGCGCCAACGGCGACCGCGTCGTGCAGTTGCGGGCCAGAGTGCCTTGAACTCCATTGCCTCCGCCGCCATAAGCCACACCACGCGCCATGTCGTACCGCCGCGTATAATGCTGCCGTGGCACTTTTGGGAGAACTTTCGATGCCGACCTGCTTGATCACCGGCGTGACCGGTCAGGATGGCGCTTACCTGTCCCAACTGATGCTGCAAAAGGGCTACCGGGTCATCGGTTTGCTGCGCCGCTCGGCTTCCTCCGACCAGGTTGGGGAGCGTCTGCGCTGGCTCGGGATCCTCGACGACGTGGAACTGGTCGATGGCAATCTCATCGACCTCTCCAGCCTGATACGCATCCTTCAGAAGTACCAGCCAGACGAGGTGTACAACCTCGGCGCACAAAGCTTCGTCGCCGCGTCCTGGAACCAGCCACTGCTCACTGGCCAGGTGACGGGCCTGGGGGCCGCCAATATGCTCGAGGCGGCGCGGATCGTCCTGCCGCAGACACGCTTTTATCAGGCATCTTCGTCGGAAATGTTCGGCCGCGTGCAGCAACCGCAACAGAACGAGACGACACGGTTCTATCCCCGCTCGCCCTACGCCATCGCTAAAGTCTATGCCCACTGGATGACTGTCAATCACCGCGAGAGCTTCGACATGCATGCCTCCTGCGGGATCCTGTTCAACCACGAGAGCCCGCTCCGCAGCATCGAGTTTGTCACCCGCAAGATCACCGACGGCGTGGCACGTATCAAACTTGGGCTGGCGCGGGAGCTGTCGCTCGGCAACCTTGAGGCACAGCGCGATTGGGGACACGCACGCGATTATGTCGGCGCCATGTGGCTGATGTTGCAGCAGAAGACCGCCGACGATTATGTCATCGCCACCGGCCGCACCACATCGGTCCGCGAGTTCTGCCGGATCGCCTTCGCCTATGCCGGACTGAACTATGAGGACCACGTCGTCACCCGTCACGATTTGACCCGCCCGGCGGAGGTCGATGTTTTGCTCGGCGACGCCAGCAAAGCGCGGCGTACGCTTGGCTGGACGCCAACCATTGCGCTGGAAGACATGATCTCCGAGATGGTGGAGGCTGATCTGGCCCGCCATGGTGCACGGCCGAAAGCGTAACATGACCGTCCCGCCCGACCGCATCCTGCTCACGGGAGCGTCAGGCTTCGTCGGCCGCCATCTGACCGCTGCGCTGTCGGCCGCCTATCCCGATGCCACCCTGATCACGCCGGCGGTCGACATTCGGGATGCAGCGGCGATTGCGGCCGCGGTCGAGGATGCCTCGCCCGAGATTTGTTTTCATCTGGCGGCGGTGTCGAGCGTTGCCGCGGCGGCGCGGGACGAGGATCTGACGTGGCAGGTCAACCTGCACGGCACCCTGCATCTCGCGCGCGCCATCCGGCGGCACGCGCCAAACTGTGTCATGCTGTTCGTGTCGAGTGCCGACGCCTATGGCAGTTCGTTCCGCGCAGGCAGCCGGGTCACCGAAGATACCGCGCTGGCACCGATGAACGTCTATAGTGCGAGCAAAGCAGCGGCCGACCTCGCCCTGGGCAGCATGGCCGTGCAAGGCTTGCGCGTGGTTCGGCTACGGACATTCAATCACACCGGGCCCGGCCAGTCCGCTGAGTTCGTTGTCCCCGCCTTCGCCCGCCAGATCGCGCGCATCGCTGCGGGGCGACAGCCGCCGTTGCTGCGGGTCGGCAACCTGGACACCTGGCGCGACTTTCTGGATGTGCGCGACGTTTGCAGGGCCTACGTCGCCTGCGTTGATCGAAGGGACACGGTGGCGCCAGGCACGATCCTCAACCTCGCGTCGGGACAGGCGCACCGCATCGGCGACATGCTGAACGAGTTGCGGGACATGGCCGGCGTGGAGATCGAGGTGCAGGTCGACCAGTCACGGGTGCGCGAGAGTGACCTGCGTATGGCTTGCGGCGATGCGACGCGAGCGCGGGAAGTGCTAGGCTGGGCACCGGCCATACCGTGGAATGTAACATTGCGGGACGTCCTGACTTATTGGCACGGCCGGGTTAGCAGCGAAGCTGGAGAAGCCTAGCGAATGACAGTACGATTGTGGATCGACGTGGAAGACCTCTTCGAATACCGAAGAACCAATTACCGGCGACCAACCGGCATCCAACGCGTGGCGTTCGAGGTCTATCGGGAGCTTCAGACGCGTTACGGCAGCACCGGACAGGTGTGCTTCGTCCAGCACTCGCTGACCGGCAACGACTTTCAGGTTGTTGCGTGGTCCGAGGTGGCCGCGCTGTTCACGGGCCTGGCAACCGATCATACCGCACCCCCACCAAACGCAACCAACGCACCCGTTTTTGTACATTTACCGGCGCGCCAGTTCATTCGCAGGCTGGCTTATCGATTGTCGCCGTCCCTGCGCACCCATATAGCCGAAGCGCTGGTGACGCAGGGAAGGGCATTGCGCGCCTGGGGCCGGCTGGTCTCTACGCTGCTACGCGCCCCGTTCAAGATGTCGCGGCACCTGCCCAAAGCCGCGCGGGACACCCGGTCCTCAGCCGTGCCACCCAGCGCCAGATTTGCGGACCTCGCCGCCCCTGGCGACATCATGCTGATGCTCGGTGCCACATGGTCGCATCCGGACTACGGCAGAATGATCGGCCGACAATGCAAGGCGAACGGCTTGCGGTTCGCACTGCTGGTCTACGACCTGATCCCGGTGCGCCGTCCCGAATGGAGCGACCGGGTGGTGGTACGCACGTTCCGCAAGTGGATCTGCGGCGTGCTGCCATTATGCGACACCGTGTTCGCCATCTCGCGCGCGACCGCGTCGGACGTGGAAGCCTTCGCGCAAGAGCAAGGGATTCGGTTGCCCGGCCCTGTCATAACGGTGCCACTCGGCAGCGAACTGCGGCATGCGCCCGAAGCACGCAGCCCTCACCTGCCGCCGCCGGGCAGTTACGCGCTGATCGTATCGACCATCGAGGCCCGCAAGAACCATCTGCTGTTGTTCCGCGTCTGGCACCGTATGCTTGATGAGTTGCCGCCTGACCGCGTGCCGACGCTGGTATTTGCCGGCCGCATCGGTTGGCTGGTCGCCGATCTCATGCAACAGATTGCCAATACCGACAATCTGGGCGGCAAGTTGATAATCATCGAGGGTCCATCGGATGCCGAACTCGCCGCGCTGTACGATGGCTGCCTGTTTACGATGCTCCCGTCCTTCTTTGAAGGTTGGGGTCTTCCCGTGACGGAGAGCCTCGGCTTCGGCAAGCCGTGCCTGATAGCCAACCGCACGTCCTTGCCGGAAGCCGGCGGTGATCTGGTGCGCAGTTTCGATCCGGACAATCTGCATGATGCTTACGCCGTGATTCGCAACGCGATCGAGGATCGGGCAGGACTGGCGCTTTGGCAGGCCCGCATCCGGCGCGAGTTCAAGCCGGTACCCTGGTCGGCGACTGTCGATGCGTTACTGGCCGGACTGGGGGATCCGCTGGCCGCTTCGGTGAAACCGCACTTCGCGCCCACACAGGCCGCGGCTCCGCAACGCGCGCGTAGTGTCTCGAAGGAACCAGCCAGGCTGCCATAACGGGCCTGCGCCGCCGGCATAACCCGCTCCCGCCACCGGCATAACGCGCCCCCATCGAGATCGCTGGCCGGTCCCGTCGACTCACGTCGGGGCCGCCAGAAAATGCCATCGGTTCCGTCCGCTGCGCGCAACTTCCGTCAGATCATAACGGCATTCGGCGAAGAATTGCCGAAAATCCTCCAGCGTGTCGCCATGACGGCCGGCGCTTTGCTCTGCAAATCCGAACACGACCGCCGGGTGCCCGGCAGCGATCGTCCGGCGAGCCCCTTGCAGCACACGCAGGTCGCAGCCATGCGTGTCAACCTTGATGAAACCCACATCGCGCAGTCCGAGATCGTCTATCGTCGTCGATCGAATCCGCGGGGTTCCAATCCCGTTATCCGCAACATGAGCCGGGGCCGCGACGTTGCCGGTCTGGCTATCGCAGACTGCCTCACCGCGCATTTTCAAAACTCTGTCCTGCTGCTCGCCATTGGCCAGGGCCATCGCAACCGCTGCATCGGACAGCGGGATATTATAGGTCGAAACCCGGTCGCACCCATTCAATTCCAGATTCGCATTCAGCAGGTGAAAGCAGCGGACCCGTGGCTCGAACGCGTGAACCACACCGAAGTAGCGTGCCAGAAACACCGTGTGGAATCCGACACCGGCACCCGCATCGATCGCCGCACGCCCCTGGTCGCCGCAACGTTCGATGATCGGCTTGAGATGCGCATCCCAGAATTCACCACGCTCCAGCGTCGCTCCGATCAGGTCGGGCGCCATGACCAGGAAGCGGCCGTAGGGTCCGGTTATCAAATTGAGCCCAACGTCTTCGAACGCCACGGTGGTGGGTTGCGATGCCGCGCCTGCACGGTGAACTGCCGGCGGACGATGGCCTGGTGCGTCTTCGGTGCCCGACAGCCTGGGGTTTCGACAGCGCTCCTCGAGGTTCCGCCGCGCCAGCTCCTGTTCGATGCTCAGCAGGCGCAGGGCCAGCGCAGTCTGATCCTTGGCAAGACGATCGACGAGAGCAGCGTCCACGGGCGGAACGGCACGCGCGGCATCTTCGGTTTGAGCCAGGCGTGCGGCCCGCGCAGATAGCAGCGCGATCTGCCGTTCAAGCCGCAGGAGCGCCTGCCCGCCCACCCGACGCAGCGGAAGCGGCAGCTTCCGCCAGACGCGGCGAAGCACCTGCACCGCGGGCCGGTCCGGTTGCCGATAGTCGCGCCCGGTCTCCATCATGTCCAAACCGTGGTCTCCATGTAACTGTCACCATGGCGGAAGCGATGCCGACTCAACTGGTGGCACCGACGCGGAAAGCAAGTGACAGGTGATGTTTCACGAACGGCAGCAGCAGCGCACGCGGATCGTCGATGCTCGATCGGTCCCACGGCCGGCGTTGCCCGGATAACACGCCGACGATCTTGTCGACATGGCCGGAGAATGACAGATCCGTGCGGACCATCGCGGCCGTCGCCGTGCCGATCCGCTCCAGTGCGATGGTCCCATCGATGACCCGCCGCATGGCGTCCGCCAGCGCGTCGGCGGTTCGCTCGATCTTGATGCCATGGACATTGTCGACGATCCGCTCCGCGCAGCCGCAATTGGCGGTCACGATCGGCACGCAGCCATGCGCCGCCGCCTCGAACGGCGCGAAGGCGAATGGCTCCCGGCTCCAGGTCGGGAACAGGAACGCATCATGGCTCCGATACTGGTCGTCGAGCTGCTGCTGCGGCACCGCACCGTGGAAGGTCACGCAGTGGGCGATCGACAGCGCGTTGACGTAATTCACATAAAATGCCACGTCGCCATCGCCGAAAATGTTGACCTCGAATCCGCCGACGCCCAGCCTGGTAAGTCGCGCGACGGCATCGCAGATCAGGCCGATGCCCTTGTGCTCGGCCACCCTGCCGGCTGCCAGGAAGCGGGTCCGGCCGCCTGGTCGATAGGAACGCGGGATATAGGGTCCCGACGTCAACACGTAGCCATGCACAATTGTAGGCGGGCGGGGAAAGCTGAAGTTGCCAAGACTGGTGATCTCGTCCACCAAATGCTGACTGACCGACATGACTCCACCGGAGGCGAAGTAGTCCGGATCGTCACCCCTGAAGATCGCGTTCACATGCGCCGGCGCGCCATTGACCATCTGCTCGAACACCCGATCGCCCAGGTAAATCGCCCACGGCACCCGATGCACATTCAGAAAGTCGATCAGATGCAGTCCGCCGATCCCGTGCAGGTTCCACAAAAACACGACGTCCGGCGCAAATTCGCCGAGCATCCGGTGCAGGGCGAAGACGTTATCCAGATCCGATGTGTCGCGTGCGTGCACCCACCATAATTCACCGGCTGAGACAGCGTAGTTCGGCAGGTGGGCAGAAAGTCTCAAGCAGCGGCGCACATGCGGCGGATCTGGCGGGCCCGGAATGTGGCTGGGCGTGGTTGCAACCAGCACATCATGTCCCCTGGCGCGCAGCTCCGCCACGATACTGGCGCATATGAGTTCGTAGCCGCCGATCCAAAAGGGTGGATATATATTTGAAACGACCAGGATCTTCACGGCCCTACCCTTTCGGCATGGACTGCCGCATAGAATTCCGCGATCTGCCGGCCAACAACCGGAAAGCCGTAGCGGTCAACGCTGTTGCGACGCGCCAGTTCCGACGCGCCGGGATCGGGCCAGAGACCGGCGGCGAACCTCGCAAGGACTGTCCGCAGCTCGGCGTCATCACGGAACACCAGCGCGAACCGAGGGTCGTCCGCCAGCTCCGGCAGTGACGCCGTATCGGCAACGGCAACCGGCAGTCCGGTCGCCAGCGCCTCCAACGTGGTCAGACCCATGAGCTCCGGCTTGCGGACCTGATGGCCGTAGCAATCGGTGAATGTGGAAGCCTGCACAAACAGTCCTGCGGACTGGTAGCATGCCAGCAGTCCGGCATCATCGGCGTCGAGGACGAAGGTAACCTGCTTGCCGCGGGCGCGGCGAACCAGAAGCGAATAGTACTTCCTGTGGTACGGCCGCCCCACGATGCGCAACGCCAGGCCCGCCGGCAAGGCGTCGATCACCCGGTCGATGCCCTTGTGCGGCAGCAGCCGCCCCACACACAACACCTCACGCCGGCGGCCTTGCGCGACAGGCGGCACGAACGTTGCGGTGTCAACCGGTCCGACGATCGCCGCATGCGGACCGCGAAAGTAGGGCCCCACCAAGGACCTGGCGAATTGGGAAATCGACAGGAGGCCGTCAGCCAGGCGCAAGCCGCCATGTTCCAGCAACAGGCCGCAGTCGCCGCCGCCGAGATCCGTCATGATCAGGGTTTTGCCGAGCGAGCGCGCGATCACCGCGCAGTAACACCCAAAGAAGGTCAGTGCCTGATGCACATGGATGACGTCGAAGTCGCCCAGCACCTGCCAAAGCCGCCCGGACATCCCCGCCATGGTATCGGGGCTCGGATTCTGGTTGGCGAAGACGGTGACCGGCACGCCGCCATCACTGAACGCCAGGTCCTTGCGGCCGATCGCAAACACCGCCTGGGACAGGGAAAACGGCAGCGACCCGCCGGCCTCCCGCAGCGCCCGTGTAATATAGGAGACGTAGCGTTCACCGCCACCGATCAGCGACTCATCGGCGAAATAGCCCGGCGACACGTGGGCGACGCGGAGCCGGGAAACCGCGGCAAACGGACGCTGCGCCACCATCATGCGCTCGACCGGATCAGCCTTTGCATTCAGACCCTTCGCGCGTTCAGGTCGGAGTCCGTCAACGGGGCCGATCGACGTCTCCTATCCGCCGCTGCAACCCACCATGACCGCAGCCTTGCCAGGCAGTCTCAGCTTCGGTACGACCCGTTGATATCGATATACCCATGCGTCAGGTCACACGTCCACACCGTCGCCCTGCCGCGTCCCAAGGCTAAATCGATTGTGATCGCCACCTCGCGGCCCTTCATGTGCGCCACCACCGGAGCCTCGTCGTAGCCTTCCACCACCGTGCCGTCGCGCGCCATCCACACCCCGCCGACGCCGATCGACAGCCGGTCCCGGTCGGCCGGCTCGCCCGCCTTGCCCACCGCCATCACGATGCGCCCCCAGTTCGCGTCTTCTCCGGCGATCGCCGTCTTGACCAGCGGCGAGTTGGCCACCGCCATCGCCACCCGCTTGGCGGACCGCGCGTTCACCGCGCCCGAGACGTCGATGCGCACCAGCTTCTGCGCCCCCTCCCCGTCCCGCACCACCGCCAGCGCGAGGTCCATCAGCACCGCGTCCAGCGCCCGGGCAAAGTCGCGCAGCATGGCACCACCCTCGGCCGGCACGCGCGGATGCCGCGTCTCCCCGGTGGCGATCAGCAGCACCGTGTCCGACGTGGAGGTGTCCGAATCCACCGTCGTGCAGTTGAATGACCGGTCCACCCCCTGTTTCAGCAGCCTCTGCAACACCGCCGCCGGCAGCTTCGCGTCGGTGAACACGAAGCACAGCATGGTCGCCATGTCGGGTGCGATCATGCCGCTGCCCTTGGCGAAGCCGGTGATCCGCACCTCCTGCCCGCCGATCAGCGCCGTCCGCGTCGCCGCCTTGGGGAAGGTGTCGGTGGTCATGATGCCGCGCGCGGCCGCCTCCCAGCCGTCGTCCCGCAAGCCCGCATGCAGCGCCGGCAGCGCGGCGACCAGCTTGTCATGCGGCAGCACCTCGCCGATCACCCCGGTCGAGGCGACGAACACCTGCCGCGCCGGACACCCCACCAGCGCCGCCGCCGCCGCCGCCGTCGCCTCGCAGGCCTGCCGCCCCGCCTGGCCGGTGAACACGTTGGCGTTGCCCGCATTCACCACCAGCAGCCGCGCCTTACGGCCCTTCAGCGCCCCCCGGCACCAGTCCACCGGCGCCCCCGGGCATTTGTTGGAGGTGAACACGCCGGCCACCGCGCTGCCCGGCGCCACCTCCATCATCACCACATCCGTTCGCCCTTTGTAACGGATTCCCACCTCGGCGGCGCCCAGGCGCACCCCGGCGAGCGGCGGCAATTCCGGTAGCGAAATGGCAAGCGGCGAGACTGGCGTGGACATGGTTTCCTTCCTCGTTCGGCCAATGGTTGTCGTGTGGCGCTATTTGGCGGGCGGCGGCTCGGCGTTGTCGGTGGCGCGCACCGGCGAGCCGTCGAGGTTGAATTTTTCCACCGTCACCTGGGCGCGCGCCTCGGCCACCACCTTCTGCACCGCGTCCTGGATCATCTTCTGCCGCAACTCCTGGCTCGCATGCTCGAAGCTCGGCGGCGAGTCGGTCCGGCGCTCCAGCACCTGGATCACGTGCCAGCCGAATTGGGTATGCACTGGAGTGGGGTCGATCTGCCCCGGCTGCAAGGCGAACGCGGCATCGGCGAATTCCGGCACCATCTCGTCCTTCTTGAACCACCCCAGGTCGCCGCCCTGCTGCGCCGCGCCGGGGTCCTTGCTGTACTGCTTAGACAGCGCGGCAAAGTCGCCACCCTTGTTCAGCTCGTCGATGACCTTCTTGGCGGTGGCCTCGTCCGGCACCAGGATATGGCGCGCGTGCACTTCCTCGGCGCCCGGCTTGCCGGCGATGTCGGCGTCGTAGCGCGCCCGCACCGCGGTCTCGCTGACCAGCGGCGTGATCTCCTTGTGCAGCAGCGCGGTTTCCAGCGCCTGCTCCTCGGCCGCGGCCACCTGCCGCTGCACCGCCGGGTCCTTGTCCAGCCCGGTCCGCTGCGCCTGCGCCACCAGCGCCCGCCCGTCGATCATCTGGTCAAGCAACATGGGATACAGCGTCTGCGGCGGCAGGGCCTGGGCGTTCTGCGGCAGGTTCTGCGCGGCGTCCTTGACGTCGCTGAGCAGGATCGGCTTGCCGTCCACCGTGGCGACGACCGGGTCGGCCGTCGGAGCGGACGTGGCGGCCGGCGCGCTCTGCGCCAGGGCGAAACCGGAGGTGAGCGCGGCCGCAACAAGCGCGGCAACGCTGAGACGGGCCGCGGCCCCGAAGCAAAGCGGCATGAAAACCCCTTGATGGTTGCGCGGATCATGGCCGAACGACCGGCCAAACAGGGCCATCGGGTGAACGAAGCCATGCAAGGGCCGCGCCCGACAGCCGTCCGCCGGCTTCGCCCCCAACCCCCGCATCCAGCGCCCGAGGCCAGGCGCCGGCCGGCCCCGGGCAATGCCGCCGACCGGCGTGGTTGGACGGGTCGGGGTCGGCATCTCACGGATGTCTCGTTGCGCAATGCACGAGACGTTGGCGCGTGGCATGAGAGGTTGCCGCGGGCGCCGCTGGCCCGGATGTGGGGGAGCCTGCGGCGTCTCACGGACGTCTCGTGTCCCGACGCGGGAGACTCTGGCACATCGGATGCGAGGCGGCCGGGGGTGGCGCTGGCCCGGGTGCGGCAGAGACTTGCGACCACCGGTCGCTGCACTGGCCCTCCCTCGTCATGGCCGGGGCTTGACCCCATAGGCGTCAGAATCCTGACCCCATAGGCGTCAGAATAAAGCCGGACGGTAGAAGAAGTTTGCTGTCGCACCGACGCTCCCCCGTCATGGCGGGGCTTGACCCGGCCATCTATGCAGCCGTGGTGCCGCGATCGATGGCCGGGTCAGGCCCGGCCATCACGGGCAGGGCGGTCCGAGCCCGACCTCGATCTTTCGCGCGCCCGACAGAACGCACACCGCCGCACGCGCCCCCGCTCCTGTGTTCCGACGTGGCCCTCCGCTCCGCCTGCGTGGTGAAATCCTCCGTGGCGAAACCCTGGCGCGGACGCCTCCCGTGCCGGCCATCGGGACGCGCCGCGGGGCGTCAGGGCATCACGTAGGGTTTGTAGGTGTCCGCCCAGCGCAGATTGGAGCCGTTGCCGTGGATGATCTCGTGGCTGGCGGATCAGCTTGACGCGCTCGGTGTGCAGGATCGCGTAGCGATCGGCTTGCCACCTCACCCGGTCTTGCCGCTTCTCTTCGTCGGACCACTCCTCGTAGTCGCGTGGCCGCATCACCCCTGGCGGGGGCGGCGGTTCGGTGGCCGCAGCGCCGGGCGGCGGCGCCGCTTCCGGCGCGGGCGGCGGCACGTCGGGCGGCAGGCTGTCCAGCGCCTGGGTCATCAGGCCGAGGAAGCTGTGCTCGGTCCAGGCGGCGCTTTCGCGGGTGTCGTCGTTCGCGTCGCGCTTCTTGCGCACCGCCTGCAGGCGCAGCAGCGTGGCGGCGTAGCCGCGCGCCTCGCGCCCCATTTTCGCGGCCTGGGCGCGAAGCTGGTCGGCGCGTTTCGGGTCGGCGCGGTGCCAGGCGACCTGGCGCATGCAGTCGTCGGCATGGGCGCCGGCGGCGACCTGGCGGGCGGCGAGGCGGGCTTCCGCGGGGTTGCCCGGGATCAGGGAGGCGACCTCGGCGAGCGCGGCGCGGTTGCGGAGATCCCAGGCCTCGGGCGTGTCGGTGAGCGGCGGCGGCAGCATGGCGCGCAGGATCTCGGCGGCCACGCGGTGGATGTCGCGCTGGAGTTGCAGGTCGGGGTCTTGTGGGTGCGGTGGCGGTGCGGCGGTCATGCGGAGGGGTATAATGTTAGTTAGGATAAATGTCAAGGGCTGACCGGCGAGCCGTCTCGCCGGCGGTGAGCCGGCCCGGCCACCTGTTGCAAGCAGCCAAACCGACCTGCCACCACACCGCATGCCTTGCCGCCCAGCCGTGCTACGCTGCCCTCGCGGCCGCCGGCAAAGCAAGCCGCCGCACCAACGGTCCGGGGGAAACACACCATGCGCGCCGCCGTCTTCCGCAAAGGCGACATCGTCGTCGATACCATCGCCGATCCCGTTCCGGCCGCCGGCCAGGTGCTGGCCAAAACGCTCGCCTGCGGCATCTGCGGCTCCGACCTGCACGCCGCGAAATACACCCGGCAGTTCGTTGACCTCGCCCGCCGCGCCGGCGGCCGCTGGGTCATGGACCCCGCCCGCGACGTGGTGTTCGGCCACGAGTTCTGCTGCGAGATCGTCGACCACGGCCCCGCCACGACGCGCCACCTCAAGCCAGGCACCCTGGTCTGCTCTTTGCCGATGACGCTGGCCGGCAACACCGTGCAAGGCATCGGCTATTCCAACGACATCGCCGGCGGCTTCGGCCAATACATGCCGTTAGCAGAACGTCTCTTGTTGCCGGTGCCGAACGGCCTCCCCGCCGCCCATGCCGCGCTGACCGAGCCGATGGCCGTCGGCTGGCACGCCGTGCAGTACGCGCGCCTGACCAAGGATGACGTGCCGCTGGTGATCGGCTGCGGCCCGGTCGGCCTTGCGGTGATCGCCAGCCTGAAACTGCGGGACGTGCATCCGATCATCGCCGCGGATTTTTCTCCCGCCCGCCGCGCGCTCGCGCTGCGCATGGGCGCCGACATCGTCATCGATCCCGCCGCGTCATCGCCCTATGCAAGCTGGCAGCAGGCCGCGACCCCCGAGGGCTACGATCCCAGTCGCTACGCCCGGCTGTTCGATATCGGTCCGCAACAGCGTCCGGGGGTGATCTTCGAATGTGTCGGCGTCCCCGGCGTGATCCAGCAGGTGATGGACGGCGCGCCGGCCGGAGCCCGCATCGTCGTGGTCGGCGTCTGCATGCAGACCGACCAGTTCGAACCGTTCTTCGGCATCGTCAAACAGCTCAACGTGCAATTCGTGCTGGCCTATACGGCGGAAGAATTCGCCGCCAGCCTGCATCATATCGCCGAGGGCATGATCGACGTGACCCCGCTGATCACCGGCCAGGTCGGGCTGAACGGCGTAAAGGACGCCTTCGCCGCGTTGGCGAACCCGGAGCAACACGCCAAGGTGCTGGTCGATCCGTGGCAGTAGAGGGGCAACATGGCGAACAATGATCGGCTGGCGCTGTACGCCAGCGTCGGGCCGGAACTGACGCACTACGACGTGGATGTCGACGCGGCGACCCTGACGCAGCGCGGCACGGTGCGCGTGCCGGCGAACGTGCAATATGTCTGGCCGCATGCGTCGCGGCGCTGCCTCTATGTCGCCAGCAGCGACAGCGCCTCCGGCATGGGGGCGGCCGGCACCGAGCATCATGTGAGTGCGTTTCGCATCGACACCTACACCCGCGCCCTGACCTTGCATGGCATGGCGATCCGCTTGCCGGCACGGCCGATCCACATGGCGACCGATATCCCATCGAACTATATCCTGGTGGCGTTCAACAATCCCAGTGCGATCCGCGTCTATCGCATCAATGCCGACATGACGCCCGGCGAGGAGGTGGCGCAGCCCGGCCCGATCGACGCCGGCATCTTCGCGCACCAGGTGCGCGCCACGCCGGACAACCGCCAGGTGATCCTGGTCACCCGCGGTCACGATGCGGCGGCCGGCAAGCCGGAGGAGCCCGGCGCGCTGAAGGTCTTCGATTTCCACGCCGGCGTGCTGAGCAACGAAGTGTCCGTCGCCCCCGGCAGCGGCTACGGTTTCGGCCCACGGCATCTGGACTTTCATCCGTCGCAGCCCTGGGTCTACGTGTCGCTGGAGCGGCAGAACGCACTCGACATGTTCGAACTGCACAACGGCGCGTTGTCGCCCGGGCCGCGCTTCCGCAAGGATGCGCTCGCCGATCCGGGCAGCCGGCATCGGCAGCTTGTCGGGACGGTGCACCTGCATCCGAACGGCCGCACCGTGTACGTGGCGAATCGCGCCAGCGACACGGTCGCGTTCGCCGGCCAGCGCGTGTTCGCCGGCGGCGAGAATTCGCTGGCGGTCTATGCGATCGATCCGGCGAGCGGCGAGCCGAACCTGATCCAGCACGTGGACACGCACGGCATCCACCCGCGCTGCTTCCACATCGACCCGAGCGGCCGGCTGCTGGTGGTCGCCCACATCATGGGATTGACCGTGCGCGACGGCGATGCGATCCGCACGGTGCCGGCGCGCCTGTCGCTGTTCCGCATCGGCGACGACGGCCGGCTGGATTTCGTGCGCGCCTACGACGTCGATGTCGGCCAACGCACCATGTGGTGGATGGCCATAATCTAACCTCTCCCGCTTCGCGGGAGAGGTCGAGACGCGCAGCGTCGAGGGTGAGGGTGATCGGGTCGCCTCGTGGCTGGTAAACCGTAACGACCCAATCACCCACACCCCCACCGGCAACACACAACGACCAACCAGGAGTCACAAATGAAGTTCGGCGCCTCGATGTTCTTCACCGACTATTCGATGACCCCCACCGCGCTCGCCCGCGCGCTGGAGGAGCGTGGGTTCGACATCGTCTGGGCGCCGGAACATTCGCACATTCCGCTGTCGCGCAAGACCCCGTTCGTGCTCGGCGGCGACCTGCCGAAACGCTACTACGACGTAATGGACCCGTTCGTGACCCTGGCCACCGCGGCGATGGCAACCAAAACATTGAAGATCGGCACCGGCGTCTGTCTGATCGCGCAACGCGACCCGATCCAGACGGCGAAGCTGGTGGCCTCGCTCGACCAGGTCTCCGGTGGCCGTTTCGTGTTCGGCATCGGCAACGGCTGGAACCAGGACGAGATGGAGAACCACGGCACGAACTTCGCCTCCCGCCACAAGCTGGCGCGCGAGCGCATCGAGGCGATGCAGGCGATCTGGACCCGGGATGCCGCCGAATACCACGGCGAGTTCGTCGATTTCGGGCCGCTGCGGAGCAATCCGAAACCGGTGCAGAAGCCGTATCCGCCGATCCTGGTCGGCGGCGCATTCCCGTACAGCGCGCGGCGCGCCGTGCGTTATGGCGACGGCTGGATGCCGCAGGTGACCGCGTCGTCGCCCACCCCGCTGACCGAGCTGATCCCGCGCTTCCGCCAGATGGCGGCGGAGGCCGGCCGCGACCCGGCGCATTTCGACATTTCCATCGGCGGCCAGACCGAAGATAGCGAGCTGATCAAGCGCTATCAGGATCTGGCCGTGACCCGCGTCTCGGTCAGCCTGCCGTCAGAGACGGCCGAGACGATCCTGCCGGTGCTGGACCGCTGGGCCGCGATCATCCGCGCGGTGAACGGCTGATTGCAGAAAGAAGTTTCACCACAAAGACACAATGGCACGAAGCATCTCCCCACCGTCATGCCGGCGAGGGCCGGCATCGACGACTTAAGTCGATGCCCGCAACAAAGTCCTGGCTGGCGACCGAAACCCGCCCCCGGACAGGCTCTCGGCCGGACCCTTGGGCTTCGCATGACGGGAACACGACTTCGTGCCTTTGTGCCTACGTGGTGAAGCTACTTTCTTACTTGCTGACGGCCGCCTGCATCGCCCGCCAGATGTGGAACGGCGTCGCCGGCCCGTCGAAGCCGCGCACCCCCAGCGGCGCCAGCGCATCCAGAATTGCATTGTTGATCGCCGGGAACAGCGCCACCGCCCCCGCCTCGCCGCAGCCCTTCACGCCGAGCGGGTTGGTGGTGCAGCGCGTGCCGTTGAACTCCAGCCGGAACCCCGGAAAATCATCGGCGCGCGGCAGCGCATAGTCCATGAACGAGCCAGTCAGCAACTGCCCCGATACCGGATCGTACGCCGCATGCTCGCCCAGCGCCTGCCCTACGCCCTGCGCGATCGCGCCGTGCGCCTGGCCGGCGGCAACCATCGGATTGACCAGCACGCCGTAATCGTCCACCGCCGTCAGCCGCACCAACGCGACGCGCCCGGTGTCGCGATCGACCTCGACCTCCACCACGTGGGTGCCGTTCGGAAACGTCATGTGCTCGCGCGTCCACGCATGATACGTGTCGAGCGGTGCGCCCGCCGCGCGCGCCCGCGCCGCCACGTCCAGCAAAGCGATCGATCGGTTGGTGCCCACGACAGCGAAATTCCCGTCGGCGAAGACGATATCGGCGTCCGCCGCTTCCAGCGCCTCCGCCGCGATGCGCTTGCCCTTGGCGATGATCGTGTCCGACGCGCGCCACATCGCCGTGCCGCCCATATAGGTGGCGCGCGAGCTGCCATGGCCGCCGCCCATCGGAATCAAATCCGTGTCGCCCTGCCGCAACCGGATCAGCGCATTGGGAATGCCCAGCCGGTCGGCGAGGATCTGCGGAAACGTCGTCTCGTGCCCCTGCCCGATGGTCTGCGTGCCGGTGATCAGCGACACCGTGCCGTCATCCTCGAAGCGGATATCGACGTTTTCGTGCGGCGAACCGCCGGTGCCCTTGATGTGGTAGGCGAAGCCGAGGCCGCGCAACACGCCGCGCGCCGCGCTGTCGGCGCGCCGCTCCGGGAAACCGGCGACATCCGCCACCGCCAGCGCGCGGTCGAACGTCGCCGGAAAATCGCCGCTGTCCACCGAGAAACCGAACGCATTGGTCAGCGGCATCGCCGCCGCGGGCACAAAGTTGCGGCGGCGCAATGCCGCGCGGTCGAAGCCGCATTGCCGCGCCGCCGCGTCGATCAGCCGCTCGATGATGTTGACCGTTTCCGCGAAGCCGGGGCCGCGCGTGACGCCGATCGGCGTGGTATTGCTCAGCACCGCCCGGATGTGCAGCGCGATCGCCGGAATTGCATAGACCGTGCCTGGCAGATGCACATACTGATTGGTCTGCACGGCACCCGCGCCCCCGGCCATATAGGCGCCGAGATTGGCCACGCTGGCGACGCGCAACGCCAGGAAGTTGCCCGCCGCATCCAGCGCCAGCGCCGCCTCGGCCACATGGTCGCGCGCCTGGTGATCGGACACGAAGACCTCGCCGCGCGTGGCGATCCACTTCACCGGCCGCCCGACGCGTTTCGCCGCCCACAGCACCAGCGCATGCTCGGCATAGGTGAAATTTTTCGCGCCGAAACCGCCGCCGACATCCGGCGCGACAAACCGCACCGCCGCCGGCGGCACACCAAGCCAGCGCGCCGTGGCGTCGCGGTTGCCGTGAATGTTCTGGCTCGAGACGAACAACGTATAGCGGCCCTGCGCCGCATCGTAGGTGCCGACCGCGCCGCGCGGCTCCATCGGATTGGTGACGATACGATGATTGTCCAGCGGCAACGCCACGACATGCGCGGCGCGTGCGAACGCGGCGGCCACCGCGGCCGCGTCGCCGGCGTGCCAATCGATGCAGACATTGCCGGGAACTTCCGACGCAAGCTCGGGTGCGCCCGGCGCGCCCGCGGCGGCAGCCGAGGTGACCGCCGGCAGCGGCTGGTAGTCCACGACAATGCGTTCGGCGGCGTCCAGCGCCGCGGCACGCGTCCCCGCGATCGCCAGCGCGACCGGTTCGCCGGCATAGCGGACCTTGTCACGCGCCAAAAGCGGTTGCGGTGCGAAGGCAAACGGTTCCCCCGTCTGCACATTGGCTTCCACCGTCGGCCGCATCGGCTGCAAGCCGTCGGCCGCCCCGTCATCCGCGGTCAGCACCGCCAGCACGCCCGGCATCGCCCGCGCCGCCGCCGCGTCGATGCCGGCGATCCGCGCATGCGCGTGCGGCGAGCGCAGTACCACGGCGTGCGCCAATCCCTCGAACACCAGGTCGTCCAGATACGCGCCGTGACCTGTGACAAAGCGTGCGTCTTCCCGGCGCTTTGGTGCATCGCCGATTACCGAAAGCCGGGTCATCAATTTCGTCTCCTCGCACACGCCCGCATAGAACGTTCTTCCCCTATCGCTGGTCCGTGCGCAACGTTATTGCGAACACCAAAATAAGTTGGCCCGGACGGGAAAGCCGCGACCATAAATGCTATTCTACGGCGGCGATATCGGCCGACAACCACGGAGCATCCGGTCGTCCATGCATTTCCTCTCGTCCGTTCAGCCGCTCTTTGTTCTCTCCGGTTTCTTCGTCGGGCTGCTGGTCGGGCAGACCGGCGTGGGTGGCGGATCGCTGATGACGCCAATCCTGGTATTGCTCTTCGGCGTTCACCCCGCCGCCGCGGTCGGCACCGATTTGCTCTATGCGTCCATCACCAAAACCGTCGGCACCGCCGTGCACGGCGCGAACCACACCGTGGAATGGCCCATCGTCGCACGCCTCGCCGCAGGCAGCGTGCCGGCGACCACGCTGACGTTGCTGGTGATCTCGCATTTCGACCTGTCCAGCCGCGCGGCCTCCCATGTCATCTCCACCTTGCTCGGCGTGATGCTGCTGTTCACCGCGCTCGCGCTGCTGTTCCGTCACCGCCTCCTCGCCATGGGCAGCAACCGGGGGCGCGAATACGCGCCGCGTTCCACCGTTGCGCTCACCGTCGCGACCGGCGCGGTGCTCGGCGTGCTGGTGACGATTTCCTCGGTCGGCGCGGGTGCGATCGGGGTCACCGTCCTGCTGCTGCTGTACCCGAAACTGCCGATGGCGCGCATCGTCGGCTCGGATATCGCGCATGCCGTGCCGCTGACGCTGGTCGCCGGTATCGGACACTGGTTCCTGGGTTCGGTGAACCTGCCGATGCTGACCTCGCTGCTGTGCGGCTCGATCCCCGGCATCATCCTGGGCAGCATGCTCGCCGTGCGGGTGCCGGAATGGGTGCTGCGGCCGCTCCTGGCGGCCACCCTGGCCGTGGTCGGAGGAACGCTGGTATTCTGACGCATGGCCAGCGTCCGAAACATCCTGTGGATCATGTGCGACCAGCTCCGGTTCGATTACCTGGGTTGTTACGGTCATCCGTATCTGCATACGCCGCATATCGATGCGCTGGCGAAGCGCGGCGTGCGCTTCACCCGCGCCTATGTGCAATCGCCGGTCTGCGGTGCGTCGCGCATGAGCTTCTATACCGGCCGCTATATGCGCAGCCACGGCGCCAACTGGAACCGCTTTCCGTTGCGCATCGGCGAGCCCACGCTCGGCGACCACCTGGCCGAGCTTGGCGTGCGCAACGTGCTGGTCGGCAAGACGCACATGGCCGCCGATGTCGAGGGCATGCGGCGCCTGGGCATCGATCCGGCGTCGTCGCTCGGCGTGCAGGTTGCGGAATGCGGATTCGAACCGTTCGAGCGCGACGACGGCCTGAACCCCGATCCGTCGCCGCGTGTGCCCTATGACGACTACCTGCGGACGCACGGCTTCGGGGGCACCAATCCGTGGGAGCAATGGGCCAATTCCGGCGAAGCTGCGGATGGCAAGCTGCTGAACGGCTGGCTGCTGGAGCATGCCGACAAGCCGGCGCGCGTGCCGGAGGAACATGCCGAAACCCCGTACATGACCCGTCGCGCCATGGCGTTCATCGACGGCGCGGCAGCGGATGGACGGCCGTGGTGCCTGCATCTTTCCTATATCAAGCCGCACTGGCCGTACATCGCGCCGGCGCCGTATCACGCGATGTACGGCGCGGCGGACATCATCCCGCCGGTGCGGTCGGAAGCGGAACGGCGCGATCCGCATCCGGTGTACGGCGCGTTCATGGCGGCGCGCGTGTCATGCAATTTCTCGCGCGATGCGGTGCGGGCACGGGTGATTCCCGCCTATATGGGGCTGATCAAGCAGATCGACGACCAGATCGGCGTGCTGACGCGGTTCCTCGCCGAACGCAGGCTGCTGGACAGCACGATGCTGGTGTTCACCTCCGATCATGGCGACTATCTCGGCGACCACTGGCTCGGTGAAAAGGATCTGTTCCACGATTGCTCTGCGAAGATTCCGCTGATCGTGGTGGACCCGTCGCCACACGCCGATGCCTCGCGCGGCACCGCGAGCGACGCACTGGTGGAGGCGATCGACCTCGCGCCGACCTTCATCCGCTGCTTCGGCGGCACGCCGAAATCGCACGTTATCGAGGGTCGCGCATTGCAGCCGTTGCTGCATGGCGAGCATCCCGCGGACTGGCGGCGCTTTGCGTTTTCGGAATACGACTATGCCATGATGCCGGCGCGCCGCACGCTGGGAACCCCGGTCGATGCATCGCGCCTCTACATGGTGTTCGACGGCCGCTGGAAATACATCCACGCCACGGGCTTCCGGCCGATGCTGTACGATCTCGCCGCCGATCCACAGGAATTGCACGACCGTGGCGCCGATCCGGCCTGCGCCGGCGAATGCGCGCGGCTGAAAGATGCGCTGCTGGACTGGTCTTTGCGTGACCACAACCGCATCACCATGCCGGATGCCCGCATCGCCGCCTACAGCGAGGCGACGCAGTTGAAGGCCGGCATCGTCATCGGGTTCTGGGACCAGGCGGAACTTGCGCAGGCAAAACCCTCTCCCGCATAGCGGGAGAGGGCAGGGTGAGGGTGCATCGTGCGCCCCATAGCGCCCTGACCTGACCGCTCCCGCTAAGCGGGAGAGGGACTCCCGTCCACATACAGCGCCAGCACATCCCGCACCGCGCGATTCAGCGGCGTCGCCACGCCGACCGGCGCGCCCAGGTCCACCACCGCGCCACTCAGCCACGGCAGCTCCAGCCGGCCGCCGCGCGCCAGGTCGCCCTGCATCGACGCGGTCATCTGCGGCGGCAACGTGTCGATGAACGCCATTCGCCGCTCGGCATAATCCTCCGGCAGCGCCACGCCCATCGCGCGCCCGACCGCAACCGCCTCGCGCACCACGTCCAACAGGAAGCCGCGCGCCTGTGGATTGGCGCGGATCGGCCCGATCGACGAGCGCATGGTGCTGGTCACCGCCGACATGCCAACCAGGAACACGAACTTCTGCCAGATCGCCAAGCCGATATCGTCGGCGATCTCGGCATCGATGCCGGCAGCCGTGCAGGCGGCATACAACGCCTCGACCCGCGCCGAGCGCCGGTTGTCCAACTCACCGAAGATCAATTTCGCCATCGTGCCGGTATGGGCGATGACGCCGGGACTGGCGATGACGACGCCGATCTGGCCGACGCCGCCGATGATCGCCGCGCGCCCGAGAACACCCGCCAGCACGTCGTCCTTGCCGACCCCGTTCTGGAACGAAACGACCGCGCTGCCCGGGCGCACCAGCGGCTTCACCGCGGTCGCCGCCGCCTCGGTATCCCACAGCTTCACGCCGATGATCACCACGTCCGCCGGCGCCAGCGTCGATGCATCGTCGGTCGCCACCACGTCGCGCAGATGCAGGTCGCCGAGCGCGCTGGTCACGCGCAGCCCGTCCTTCCGGATCGCCGCCAAATGTGCGCCGCGCGCAATGAACGCCACGTCGTTGCCCGCCGCGGCAAGCCGCGCGCCGAAATAGCCGCCGAGGCCGCCGGCCCCCATGATCACAATGCGCATGCGCTCATTCAGCTTGCACCAACACGGCCCGTCAAGGGAGTGCGTCCGTCATGCCCCCGATGCGGCATCCCGCGTCGCCTCCAGCACTTCCGCTTCGATCGCCTCCAGCAGCCGGGCCGGAAAATGCGGTGGCACGCCTTGCGTAATGAATACCAGCCGCGTGGTGCGATCGGCCGATGGCCAACGCGCGAGAAACTCCGGCGGCGCGAAGACGTGCTGCACCCCGTGGATCAGCGCCGGCTGCCCCGGCATCTCCGCCACATCCACCAACCCCTTCAGCCGCAACAGACGCGCACCGCAATGCTCGGCCAGCGCCTGTAGCAGCAGCGTCAGCGCCAGCGCCGGCACCGGCTGCCCGCGTTGCAGCGTGAAGGTCTCGACGCCGTCGCTATGCTGCCCGCGTTGGAACGGTGAGCGCGCCGGAGCCGCCGGCAACGTGGCCATGCGCGCGGCGCGTGCTCCCGGATCCGCGCCGCTGAACAAGTCGGCGGGCACGATCTGCGGCGCCAGCAGCAGCGGCGCTGCCGGGTTCAACAAGGCAAGGCGCGCTCGCAACGTTTCGGCCGGCCCGGCGAGATCCGTCTTGCTCAGCACCAGCCGATCGGCCAGCGCGGCCTGGCGTCGCGCCTCGGGGTGACGATCCAACGCGCCCTCGCCGTGCAGCGCGTCCACCACGGTCAGTACGGTATCGAGCCGATGCTGCCGCGCCACGTCGGCATCGGTCATCAGCGCATGCAGGATCGGTGCGGGATCCGCCAGGCCGGACGTCTCGATCAGCACCCGATCGAAGACGATCTCGCCCGCCGCGCGTCGCGCCCGCAGATCGAGCAGCGTCGCCACCAGGTCGCTGCGCACGGCGCAGCACAGGCAGCCGGTGGTCAGCGCCAGCAGTGTCTCGTCGCTGGAGGCGATAAGGTCGTGGTCCAGACCGATTTCGCCGAACTCGTTGACGATCACGGCGGTGCGCGCGAAAACCGGATCGCGCAGCACGCGGCGGATCAGCGTGGTCTTGCCGCTGCCGAGGAATCCGGTGACGATCGAGACAGGAAGCATCGGACCGTTTGCCATTGCGTGACGGATTCAGCCTAGTGTGGCGGCCACGATCATCCAAATGAGGCAGCGTGTCATGGCGAAGAAGAACGGCTCGCACCCGCCGACCAACGGCGAGGCCCCGCCGCCGCCGGAACCGGAAACCGCGCCGTCGGCGCACATCGCCGGGCTGCGTCACGACCCGGCGGCGATCCGCCGTTTGTTCGAAACCGGCGAATATCCCTACAAGACCCCGATGCGCACTGCGCCTTATGAGGAGCACATGCTGCAATTGCAGCGCGAGCTGCTGAAGGCGCAGCACTGGGTCGCGGAAAGCGGCGAGCGCCTCGTCGTGCTGTTCGAAGGCCGCGACGGCGCCGGCAAGGGCGGCACCATCAAGCGCTTCATGGAGCACATGAACCCGCGTACTGCCCGCGTGGTGGCGTTGCAAAAGCCGACCGAGCGAGAGCAGAGCGAATGGTACTTCCAGCGCTATGTCAGCCATCTGCCGGCGGCCGGAGAACTCGTGCTGTTCGACCGCTCCTGGTACAATCGCGCCGGCGTCGAACGCGTGATGGGGTTCTGCACCCCCAGCGAGTACCTGGAATTCATGCGGCAATGCCCGGAACTGGAACGGATGCTGGTGCGCTCCGGCATTCGTCTGGTCAAATACTGGTTCTCGGTAACGCGCGAAGAGCAGCGGCGGCGGTTTGCGGAACGCGAGAGCGATCCGTTGAAGCAGTGGAAGCTGTCGCCGATCGACCGCGCTTCGATGGAAAAGTGGGATCAGTACACCGAGGCGAAGGAGGCGATGTTCTTCTATACCGATACCGCCGACGCGCCCTGGACCATCGTCAAGACCGACGACAAGAAGCGCGCGCGGCTGAACTGCATGCAGCATTTCCTGTCGTTGTTGCCCTATCCGGCGAAGGATCGCAGTATCGTCACCGGGCCCGACCCGCTGATCGTCGGGGCGTCGGTGCACGTGATCGGCCACGACGAACATATCTTCAGCAAGACGGTGCACCCGGCGTTGAAGCAGACCGGGGCAAACGCGTAACAGGAGGCCAGGCAATGGATGCGATGCCGGTGAACACGGCGCCGGACGACCACGTGATCCGCGACGAGGCGACGCTGGTGACGCTGTATGGCGAGGCCTCGGCCGGCGCCATCGCCAAGGAAGTCGATTTCGTCCATCCGCACTACGCCGCCATGATCGCCGCTTCGCCGTTCATGGTGCTGGCGACAAGCGGACCTGGCGGCATGGATGCGTCGCCGCGCGGCGATCCCGCCGGGTTCGTGCATGTCGCGGACGAGCGCACGCTGCTGATCCCCGATCGCCGCGGCAACAACCGCGCCGACAGCCTGCGCAATATCATCCATGATCCGCGCGTCGCGCTGCTGTTCCTGATCCCGGGGGTTGGCGAGACGCTACGGGTCAACGGTCGCGCAACGATTTCGGTGGCGCCCGAACTGCTGGCGCGCTTCGAATTTCGCGGAACGTTGCCGCGCTCGGTCATCGTGGTGGCGGTGGAGAGTGTGTATTTCCAGTGCCCGAAGGCGCTGGTGCGTTCGGAACTATGGAACCCGGAGAAGCACGTTTCCCGTCGCTCGCTGCCGAGCACGGGAACGATCATCGGGGACATCACCGCCGGCCGGCTTGGTGGCGAACAATACGACCGCGCGTATCCCGAACGGCTGCGGCAGACGCTGTATTGATGCCGATCGTAATGTTCTCCCCCTCCCCTTGAGGGAGGGGGCCGGGGGGAAGGGTCCCGGAGCTGGAGCTCCGACCGATGCTAACCACCGGCCCCTCCCCCCAACCCCCTCCCTCAAAGGGGAGGGGGAGATTCTTTCTCAGCCGGTTTCCATCGGCAGGCCCGGGTCGCTCGCCCATTCCGATAGC
>JBEKNT010000044.1:0-24463 GCA_049522565.1 Acetobacteraceae bacterium | reverse complement strand
CCCCCTCCCTCAAGGGGAGGGGGAGTTTTCTTCTCCGCGTCCCGGCTATCCTGACGCCTATGGGGTCACGCCCCAGGCGCCCCCCCCGGCTTGCGCCGGGACAGGCTTCGCCCCGGCCGCGGCGCATGTGCCACCGAAAGGACGTTTATCCTCTAACTAGGAAATATTACTTGACACGCTCCACCTTCGTGTCGTAAAGGATGGGCCCCGATGCGCGACACACTCACCTCTCCGGCCCAAGCCTACGCCCCCGATGCAGATCGGGCCGGTCCGGAGGGGACCGCACACTTGCCGGAGTGGCTCGTCCATTGCCTCGCCCGGCTGATCCTCTTCCTGCTGGAGCATTGGCTCGCCGACCGTCGGGGTCGTTCTCCCCGGCTGCCGGCATGGTGGCACGACCGGCCGGACCTGCCGCTGGCCTCGGCGCAGGCCGAGGCCGCGTCGGTCCGCGGCTCGTTCGGTCGCTCGATCGCCTGGATGTGCCGCCGCCGCGGCATCGGGCCGGGGCATCCGGAGTGGCCGGAGCTGTCCCGCGCCATCGTGGCGTTTGGCGGCAGCCTGAAGGGGTTCCGCGCCGGCGCCCCGCCGCGCGGGCTGTATTGGTGGGAAAATCCCGACCTCGTGCCCGGAATGATCGGGGCGACCGCAGCGGCTCCCACAGAAGCGACGACCGCATTGCGGCTGGCGCGGGGGGCTGTTGCGGACACGCTGGCGCCGGTGCTGAACGCCGTGGCCGCCGAAGCCGGGCACGTCTTGGTGGCTGCGGCATGGGTGGCTGCGTCATGGCGGGCATTTGTGCGTCCCGGCACCGGTCCGCCGACCGGGCCTCCCGCTGCCTGGGCAAGCTGCCTGGAACTGCCAACGCTGTCATATCTGACGCACGGGGCCGGAACACGGCTGGCCCCGCTGTACTGATTCGTGCCGAGCGAAAATCCTGTGCCGGGCCACGACGTGGCATAGGCATTCAGTTCGCTCGCAACACCAGACCCTCCCCTCTTGCGCCGCGCCCTGCCGTCGTGTATCAGCGCTCCAGTTGCAAGTCATTCGCAACTGCGTGCCGAGGAACCCACCGCATGTTCGTGAGCCTGATCATCGTCTTCCGCGAGGCCATGGAGGCCGGCCTGATCGTCGGCATCGTCCTCGCGGCGACCGAAGGCGTCCGCGGCCGTGGCCGCTGGATCGCCGGCGGGATCGCCGCCGGGGTCGCCGGAGCCAGCCTGGTGGCGGCCTTCGCCGCGGCCCTGTCCGACGCGTTCGAAGGCGCCGGGCAGGAGGTGTTCACCGCCGCCATCCTCTGCTTCGCCGTGCTCATGTTGAGCTGGCACATCCTGTGGATGTCGCGCCACGCCGCCTCGGTGACCGCCGAGTTGCGGGAAGTCGGGCAGGCGGTGCGGCTGGGCCAGCGCTCGCTTGCCGCCCTGGGCGCCGTCGTCGCCGTCGCCGTGATGCGCGAGGGGTCGGAGGTGGTGCTGTTCCTCTATGGCATCGTCGCGGCGACGCACACCGCCCCGGTGGCGCTCACCGCCGGCGGTGTGGCCGGACTGGCGCTGGCCTGCGCGACCTCCTGGCTGCTGTATCGCGGCCTGGTCATCATCCCGCTGCGCCGCCTGTTCGGCGTCACCAACGGGCTGATCGCCCTGCTCGCCGCCGGCATGGCCGGGCAGGCGGCCGCCATCCTGCATTCCGCCGACCTGCTGCCCGGCTGGGGCGAGCAATTGTGGAACACCAGCTTCATCCTGGCTGACGACAGCTTCCTCGGGCGCAGCCTGCACGCGCTGGTCGGTTATTCCGCCCGGCCGTCCGGCATCCAGTTCGCGGCCTGGCTTGCCACGTTGCTGGCGCTGGTGGCTGCCTCACGCGCCCTGAGCAAACCGCGGGTGCGGGCGTTGGCCGCCGCCGCGGCAGTGGCTGCCCTGATGGCGGGCGGTGCGCCGGCGCGCGCCGATGAGGTGCTCACCCTGCAATTCCACAACCACCGCTTCGAGCCGGACCACATCCAGGTGCCGGCCAACGCGAAGTTCCAATTGCTGGTGAAAAACACCGACGATACCGCCGACGAGTTCGAGAGCGTCGACCTCAACCGCGAGAAGCTGGTGGCGCCGGGGCAGACCATCACGGTGTTCCTGGGTCCGTTGTCGCCCGGCGAATACAAGTTCTTCGGCGACTTCCATCAGGACACCGCGCAGGGCGTGCTGGTCGCAAAATGACCCGGCTGCTTGTAGGGCTTGCCGCGGCGCTGGCACTGCTGGTTCCGCTCCGGGCAGCGCGCGCCGACTACCACGTGGTGTCGCCGTACGAGATCGACCTCGGCGAGCTGGAGATCGAGAACAACAGCTCGCTCTCGGTCGATCATCGGCCCGGCTTTGGCGGCCAGCAAAGCTACACGCTCGAGCTGGGTACCGGCCTGACGACCTGGTGGCACAGCGAGGTCGAGCTCGGCTTCGACAACGATCCGAGCCTGGGCCAGCCGACCGTGCTGACCCAGGTGGTGTCGGAAAACATGTTCCAGTTGACCGAACCGGGCGAATATTTCCTCGATACCGGTTTCTACATCGAGTACGGCCAATCGATGACGCGCGGCGCCGACGCGACGTCCAACGAGGTGACGTTCGGCCCGGTGTTCGGCAAGGATATCGGCCGCACCACGCACATGCTGAACCTGTTCTTCACCCGGCAACTCGGGCCGGACCAGACCAGCCAGGGCCTGGATTTCAGCTACGCCTGGCAGAGCCGCTGGAACCTTTGGGCGCCGTTGTCGCCGGCGATCGAGATTTACGGCGACACCGGTACACTGGGCAGCACGCCGGGGTTTTCCCGCCAGCAATTCCTCACCGGGCCGGTCGGGGTCGGCCGACTCAACCTGAACGACCTCGGCCTCGGCCGCGCCGGGCAGATCAAATACGAGATCGGCTGGCTGTTCGGCGCCACACCGGCCACCGCGCGCGGCACGCTGCGCTGGCGGTTGGAGCTGGAAATCCCGTTCTGATTCCCGCCGGCGCGGGCGCCACACGTCAGAGGTGAGAGAGCAGTCGCGCCCATAGGGTCGGCTCCGGCGGCTGGACGAACGGGGTGGCACCGCCCAGATCCACGCTGACGTCAGGACGTTCCGACGTGTCGGAATACACGACCCGATAGCGAATCTGCCGCCAACGCATGTCCGCTGCATTGACGTTGCCCCTGATCTCCGCGACGTCGGCAGCGCAGTCGCGCGTGTCGCTGAAGAAGCCTCCGGCCGTGCTCGTGAAGTTGTGCAGGAAGATGCCTTCCAGGTGGAATTGGTCGCGCAGAACCCGGTACACCTGGCCCTGCGCCCGATCGCTGTCGCACTCGGGGGCCGCACCTTTGTGCTCGTACAACGCCGCGCCGCCCAGCGCGGCGACAGCGACGCAAACGATGGATAGCGCCATCCGGACGGTCAATTCATCGAACTCCCGGGCTTCATCGCCATTCTATACCAGCCACCCGAAAGATCGACGTACCCACGGGCTGCGGCAACCCGGGCGAACCGGCCGAGCACCAATCGTCAGGGCGGTCGGAATGACCGCTGATGTGGTGCGGCGGCCGCCTGGAGCCGGTCTCCGCCTCGCACAGTCCGGTGCAACGCGGCGCGCATCCGGTATAGCGGTCACGACCGACCAGCGTCATGGCCCGCGCAAGGCATGCCCACCGGCATTTGACCCGGGCCGGGTCCGGTCGTGCCGACATCGCGGCGAGTGCGATTGTCCTGATGCGGGTAAATTCTCGCTTTACAATGCGCCGCCGCAATCCCAAGCTTGGCGGCGGCTCGCACTATGGGCCGGAAGCAAACGGGAAGGCGGGGTAAACCGCATCCGACGCAACAGGGAGCAACATGTCAGTCCGGCGGCACTTGATGGTGCGGCCGCGGCGGAGCCGCGAGGTGTAAAATACGATACCGTAATTAGTTTCATTGCGCGCAAAGCCACTACGGCGACCTCGCCGGTGCCGTGCTTTCGCACCACCGCCTGGACTGCGATCAGTCCAGGAGGACACCATGACAGCGCCAACGCTGACCGCCAGCTATGTACTCGGGCGGAAACTCGACAGCATTCCGTTCAGCGCTTACCACGTATTGGTCATCGTCGTGCTCGCCCTCGTCGGCTTCATCGAGGGCTACGACCTGGTCATCACCGGCTCGCTTCTGGTGCTGGCGAAGGAGCCGCTGCATCTGACCGGCTCCGACATCCGTTGGCTCGCCGTCGGTCCCACCCTGATGGTGTGCCTCGGCGGGTTCGCGTCCTCGGCGGTATCGGATCACTGGAGCCGCAAGACGGTCATGCTGATCGGCGTGATCGCGACCACGTTTTGCACCCTGTTGATCCCGCTGGTGCAAAACGCCGGGCAATTGATCATCCTGCGCCTGTTGACGGGCCTCAGTGCGGGCGGTGCGGTCTCCGCGGCATTCCCGATCGCCGCCGAGCTGATGCCGGCGCAGCACCGGCGCACCTATGGTGCGATCTATGAAATGGCGCTGGCGAGCGCGTTTACCTTGGTGCCGTTCATCGCCTTCCTGCTCGCCGGCAACCCCGACGCCTTTCGCCTGCTGGCGCTGCCGGGCGGGTTGTCGATCACCGTCGTGCCGGTGCTGGTATATCTGGTGATTCCCGAAAGCCCGCGCTGGCATTTGCGCCGAGGCCGGCCTCAGATGGCGATCGCCATCGTCAACCGGATCATCAAATCGAGCGGCGACCCCGTGCCGCCGCTGACGATGGAGGGGCTCGGCGACCACCTGGATGCCGCCCGCGAGAAGCTGCCGCGCTATTGGGCATTGTTCACCCAGGGCCAACTGCGCTGGACGGTGGTCGGCATTCTGGCGGGAGTCTGTGCCGGGACAGCCTATTTCCTGATTTCGGTCCTGCTGCCGAAGGCACTGGTCGATCAGGGCGCCGCCGTCACCCTGAGCTTCGGGCTCAGCTCGCTGGTGTTCTTCGCCAGCATTCCGGGAAAGGCTTTCACCGGATTTCTGATGGAGGTCATCGGGCGGCGTTGGACGATCGCCTATGCGCTGGCCGGTTCGCTTCCGGGAATTTTCCTGATGGCGATGGCGCACCAGGCGGGATCGTATGCAACGGTCGTGATGGTCACCGGTGCGTTGATCACCGGTTTCACCGTGTTGTCGGCCTTCACCGCGACCCGCGTCTACCTTTCCGAGCAATTCCCGACCGCACTGCGCGGGCGCGGGCACATCTTCGGCGAGTCGTTCGGGCGGCTGTTCGCCGGCGTGCTGGCGCCTTTTCTGCTGGAACCTTACACCGCGTCGGCGACGATCTTCTTCGGCACGATTTTCGTGGTCGTGGCGATCGGCGCCTTCATCCCGCTGGCCTTTGGCCGCGAGACCGTCGGCCAGCTAGAGATGGTGACAGAGGAGGTACGTGTGGCGGCCTGATTGGCTTCCACCCATCATGGCCGGTCTTGACCCGCCATTTATCGTGGCATCCCGGCTGCACAAATGGCGGGGTCGAGCCTCACCGACATTGTCATGCCGACTCCCGGGTCAAGCGCCCGGGGGCAGGCTCCGGTCGGCATCCACGGCTTCTCTCGCTGCGACCAGCATAGTCGTGACTGGCGGGCCTTCGCCCCATGCGCGTCAAGTTAGGACGCTGGAATGCACGGTCGATCGTATTTGGGCCGCCGCGTGGATCGACGGGCAAAAGGTGTCAGGTGCTGGGGGTAGGTCAGCAAAGCAAGCAAGGTTTAACACAGATTTTCACAGATTAAGTCACAGATTCAGGCACAGATAAGAAGTGTTAATAATTATTCCCTCCGATATTGGGGAGCCTTGTTTGTTTGCAATGATGATTCCTGATCTGTGCCTTAATCTGTGACTTAATCTGTGAAAATCTGTGTTAAAGCTTGCTTGCTGTCCTTTCCGTTCCCCCCAAACGGTTCAGGCGGCAGCAGCCATGACCACGCACCCAGTCGGGTGCGATTGCCGTGAGTGACACCCGCCATGCAGCCCGTCCCGCATCGAGCGCCCGAACACAGGCTACGGTCGTGCCCGGCCGTGACGGGTCGAGCGATCCGCTGCCGGATTGGGCGTGGTCCGCTTGGCAGCCCCAGCCCGCAGGACTGTCGTGCGAGGTCGATACGCAGCGGCTGGCGGCGCGCCTACTCTCCCGCCAGTCGCGCCGGCATCAGCGGCGCCGCCTGGCGCATCAGACTGGCAACGTCGGAAACCGTATCGATCGCCAGCACCGCATCGGCCAGCCGCGCCGCCCGTTCCGCGCCGAGCACCGCATCGGTCAGCCCGGCAAATTTTCCCCGGAGTTCCGCCTCGCTCAGGAAGTTCGCGGGCTCGCCCTTCGGCACTACCACCTTCTGGCTGAACCGCCGCCCGCCCGCCTCGATGGTAAGCCTGCCCGACATGTTGGCGGGGAACTCCGCCTCGATCTCCGGATCGAACTCGCACGCCACCTTCGGCAGCAGCGCGCGCAGCACCGGATCGCGCAGGTGGTTGTAGCTGTCCCAGCCCATCGCCCCGGTCGCCAGCGCCGCCGAGATGACGAACGGGCCGCTGAACTGCCCGTCCACCACGTTCTCCGGGTTTGCCTTCTTGTCCGCCGGCTGGCCGATCAGCATCATCCCCGCGCGCGGCAGGCCGAGCGTCACCGCGGTGATGTCGCCCGGCTTCAGGTCGTTCGCCGCGCGCAACGCCAGCGCCGCGTCGATGCCGGCATGGCCATAGCGGCACGACGGGTATGGCTTCACCGCGGTCGCCATCAGCTCGAACACCGTGCCGAGGTCCTGCATCGCGCGGTCCGGGTTCGGGTTGGGCGCGTAGGCGCGCAGGAAGCCGTGGCGGCCTTCCAGCGCCTCGGCGGCACCCTTGAAGCCCTCGCGCACCAGGGTCGCCGCCATCAGGCCGTTGGTCGCCGCCCAGCCGACCTGGTGACGCTTGGTCCAGGCGCCGTTGACCAGGAATTGCAGGCTGCCGGCGCATTGGCTCAGCACGGTGCCGAGCGCCCCGGCCACGCCCTCGGCGTCCAGCCCGAACACCCGCGCCGCCGCCGCCGCCGCGCCGAACGCGCCGCACGTCGCGGTGGGATGGAAGCCGCGGTCGTAATGCTCCTTGGCCGGCAGGGCGAGCGCCACGCGACAGGTGACTTCGTAGCCGGCGATGATGCCGGCCAGCACGTCGGCGCCGGATGCGCCGACCATCTCGCCGGCGGCCAGCGCAGCGGGGATCACCGGCGCGCCGGGATGCAGCGAGCCGGCAGCGTGCGTGTCGTCGAAATCCAGCGAATGCGCCAGCGCGCCGTTCAGGAACGCGGCGCCGGCGGGGGTGTAGCGCGCGGCGTCGCCGAACACGCCGGAATTGCCGGCACCCATCCCCATGGCGCGGACGGCGGCGAGGAACGACGGCGTGCTCTCGGCGTCATGCCGGGCGCGGACGATGTTGCCGACCAGGTCCAGCACCAGGAAGCGCGCGCGGTTCACCACCTCGGGCGGCAGGCGGTCGAGGCTGATGCCAGCAGTGAAGTCGGCAAGTTGCGCGGTGGTGCCCATGGCGCGTTGTCCTCCGTTTGCCGGGACTGTGGCGCAAACCCGGCCAGCGGCCAAGGTCCGGACGCTGCCGGGCGAACGAGCCTGACCGGGTTTTGGTCAACGCCGGCGGCGGCGCACCATGGCGAGGCCAGCGGCACCCCGGGAAAGCAGCGCCAAGGAGGCTGGCTCCGGCACCGGCACGGCGGAGAACGTCTCATCGTACCAGGTGTCCAGGCCTGTGGTATCGTTCTGGATCGGCTGCAAGGTTTCCCCCGCCAGGCCGGTCAGATAGTCGATGCCGTTAGCGTAGCTGCAGCACGGGCTACTGACTAACACCGATGAGTTGGTCGTGTCGAAACAGACCCGGTCGAACGGCGGCGAATTCGCGGTGTCCGTGCCGATGTCAACGGCCGTCAAATCGGCCTGGTCGAAAATGTCCGTAATGCCGGTTCCCCCGACGTTGCAGAACGTCGCGAACCCGGCGTGGCGCGCCGGCATTCGGTCGCTGACGTTGCCCACAGGCATCGAAAGCGCATCGGGCCGCGCGGGACCGGTAAAATCTTCCGACGCCTTGCTCCGGCGCGGGGGCCTGGCGGCCGCGTCCACCCGAGGCTTGGCGCGGCCGGCGGAAGAGGCGCACAATTCGGTCGGTATCGAAGAGCGTTCAGGACGATGCACCTGCCTCCCGGCCCGCCACGCGACCAGCCTGTTGCGCTGCGCCAACGCTGAGCCACGATGTCCGGTGTCACGCAGAAGGTTCCCCACCGCGCGCTGATCACGCTCTGCGTGATGATGGGCAACCTGATGCAGTCGCTGGACGCGTCCATCGCCAACGTCTCGCTGCCCTACATGCAGGGCACGCTGTCCACCAGCGCCGACGAGATCACCTGGGTGCTCACCTCCTACGTCATCGCCGCGGCCATCATGACCGCGCCGGTCGGCTGGATGGCGGTGCGCTTCGGGCGAAAGAACCTGCACATTGTCTGCATGACCGGCTTCGTCGCTGCCTCCATGCTGTGCGGCGCCGCCGATACGCTGTCGCAGATGGTGTGCTTCCGCTTCCTCCAGGGGATCTGCGGCGCCGCACTGGTGCCGCTGAGCCAGGCCACCATGCTCGACATCTATCCGTTCGAGCGCCGCGCCCAGGCGATGGCGATCTTCGGCATGGGCGTCATGGTCGGGCCGATCATCGGCCCGACGCTCGGCGGCTACCTGACCGAGGTGTACAACTGGCGTTACGTGTTCTATGTCAACCTGCCGTTCGGCATCCTGGCGGTGACCGGGCTGCTGATCTTCCTGCCGAAAGCGCTGCCGCGGCGCGAGCTGCGCTTCGACTGGACCGGCTTCGCGGTGCTGGCGATGGGCGTCGGCGCGTTGCAGCTCATGCTGGACCGCGGGCAGACGCAGGATTGGTTCTCCTCCCGCGAGATCGTCATCGAGAGCGTGCTGGCGGGCCTCGGCCTTTACCTGTTCGTGGTGCACATGTTCACCGCGGAGCACCCGTTCCTGCCGCCTGGTCTGTTCAAGGACCGCAACTTCGTGTCCGGCGTCCTGATGGTGTTCTTCACCGCCACGGTGATGCTGGCGAGTTCCGCGCTGATGGCGCCGTACCTGGAGACGCTGGCCGGCTACCCGGTGGAAGCCGCCGGCTGGTCGATGGCGCCGCGCGGCATCGGCACGGCGATCGGCATGCAGTTGGCCAGCATGCTGTCCAACCTGATCGACGAACGCAAGGTGATGGCGTTCGGGCTGCTGGTGCTCGGCGCGGCGCTTTACTCCATGAGCGACTGGACGCCCGACGTGTCGCAATCGCGGATGATGGTAACGCTGCTGCTGCAAGGCTTCGGCATCGGTTTCGTGTTCAATCCGATGACGGTGATGGCGTTCACCACGCTGCCGGCGGCGCTGCGCGGTCATGCCACGTCATTGCAGGCACTGTGTCGCAACATCGGCCAGGCGGTCGGTGTGTCGGTGACCTCACTGCTCCTGGTGCGCGGCGCGCAGACATCGCATGCCGACATCGTCGCTGGCATCACGCCGTTCGACCGCGTGCTGCAAACAGGGGACGCGGCATCGCGCTTGCTGAATCCGGCGACGCGGCACGGCGCGGCGATGCTGGACCAAATGGTCAGCCAGCAGGCGCAGATCATCGCCTATAACAGCGACTTTCGGATCATGTCGCTGGTGGTGGTGCCGCCGTTGCTGCTGCTGCTGGTGATGCGGCGGCATCGACGCCCGCCAGCCGCGACAGTCGCCACTTCCGGCGCCGCGGCGGCGCCGGCGACAGGGGACTGAGGGGCCGCGCGGCTCATTTGGCCCCCGCCCATCGCATGCCTATGCTCCGGCGCAACACGGAGGAAACGACGAATGCGCCTGACTCGCCGCACGCTTCTCGCCACTGCCGCCGCTTCGGCCAGCGCCGCCGTCCCGGGCGGGCGCTCCCGCGCGCAACCCCGCCAGATCGTCCGCATCGGCGTGATGAACGACCAGTCCGGACCCTATCGCGACGTCAACGGTCCCACCGGCGTCATCTGTGCGCAGCAGGCGGTGCAGGAATTCGGCGCCGGGGCGTTCGACGTGGAGGTGCTCTCCGCCGACCACCAGAACAAGCCCGACGTCGCCGTATCGCTGGCCCGCGAATGGTTCGACAACCGCGGCGTGGACATCATCATCGACGTCGCCGCGACGTCCTGTGCGCTGGCGCTGGCCTCGATCTGCAAGGAGAAGAACAAGGTGCTGATCCCCACCAGCACCGCCAGTTCCGACATAACCGGCAAGGCCTGCACGCCCAATTCGATCCACTGGGTATTCGACACCTACATGGAGGCGAAATCCACCGGCGGCGCCATGGTCAAGGCCGGCGGCGACACCTGGTTCTTCGTCACCCCCAACTATGCCTTCGGCGTAGCGACCCAGCGCGACGCCACGCATTTCGTGGAAGCCGGCGGGGGAAAAGTGCTCGGCGCCGAGATCTATCCATTTCCGGAGACCACCGACTATTCCGCCTTCCTGGTGAAGGCGCAGGCGTCCGGGGCAAAGATCCTCGGCATCTGCGGCGCCGGCGCCGACCTCATCAACATCGTCAAGCAGGCGCACGAGTTCGGCCTGTCGAAAACCATGAACCTGGCGGCGCTGGTGGCCTACACGACCGACGTCCACTCGATCGGCATCGAGCTGGCGGCCGGGCTGCGCCTGTCGGAGACCTACTACTGGGACCTCAACGAGCGCGCGCGCAGCTTCCAGAAGCGCATCCAGCCGAAGATCACGCTATGGCCGAACATGGCGCAGGCGGGCGACTACTCCTGCACGCTGCACTATTTGAAGGCGGTCGCGGATATGGGCGCCGCGGCGGCGAAAGCGGACGGCGCGGCCACGGTGGCGCGCATGAAGGCGATGCCGACCGACGACGACTGTTTCGGCCCCGGCAAGATCCGCGAAGACGGACGCAAGATCCATCCGGTCTATCTGTTCGAGGTGAAACAGCCGGCCGAAAGCAAGGGCGAGTGGGACCTCTACAAGCTGATCGGCACCACGCCGGCCGACCAGGCCTTCCGGCCGCTGTCGGAGGCAGCGTGTCCGTTGGTCAAAATCTGACTCCAGCAGCGGAAGGTCAGAGCCTGACAGCCCGCCGCCCCGCGTTGATGGCGCGAGCGCCGGCAGCGGCCAGCGCTGCATCGCCACTCTGGTCGGCCAGCGGCCAAGGTCACTGCCTTGCAGCGCCGGCGCGGCCCTGCCGTTGCTCAGCGTTGGCCTGGCGGTTCCGCGGTCGGAGATCGACGCATTTACCGACCTGGCAGCGCAGGCCACCGCGGGAGAGGCGGCGCCGGGCGGAGAGGACACGCCGGCAAAACATCAGGCCTGACTGACCGGGCCGACGTCCTGGCCGCCCGCCCGCCCGCCTCGCCGGCCCCAGGCATGCCGGGCCCGCAATGGTGCAATGGCTCGGCTGGGCGCACACTGCATGGCTTTCAAGAACGTCCGGGACAATGCCACCCTATCGCCGACCAAGCGCCCTGCGGTGTCCGATCTGTGCTTGCGCGGGGCTGACGCGTTGCCGCCGCGACCGGTTGGTGCGGATGACGCAATAGATGTCCGACACCACCCGCGTTCCCTATCGCGGCCTGATCACCGCCTCGGCGATGCTGGCGATGCTGATGCAGACGCTGGACTCCACCATCGCCAATGTTGCGCTGCCGTACATGCAGGGCAGCATGTCGGCGAGCAGTGACGAGATCACCTGGGTGCTGACCTCCTACGTCATCGCCGCGGCGATCATGACCGCGCCGGTCGGCTGGATGGCGGTGCGCTATGGCCGCAAGAAGCTGTTCATCACCTGCGTCGCCGGTTTCACCGTCGCCTCCATGATGTGCGGCGCGGCGCAGTCGCTGGAACAGCTTGTGGCGTTTCGCCTGATCCAGGGCATGTGCGGCGCGGCGATCGCGCCGCTGTCGCAGGCGACCATGCTCGACATCTATCCGTTCTCGCGCCGCGCCCAGGCGATGGCGATCTTCTCGATGGGCGTCACCATGGGGCCGATCATGGGGCCGACCCTCGGCGGCTACCTCACCGACGCCTATAGCTGGCGCTGGGTGTTCTACGTCAACCTGCCGTTCGGCATCCTGGCGATCACCGGCCTGGCGCTGTTCATGCCCAGCGCGCCTGCCCGGCCACACCTGCGCTTCAGTTGGTACGGCTTCGCCATGCTGGCGCTCGGCGCCGGCGCGCTACAGATGATGCTCGACCGCGGCCAGGAGCTGGACTGGTTCAGCTCACGCGAGATCATCGTCGAGGCAACGCTGGCGGGCCTCGGTTTCTATCTGTTCATCGTGCACATGTTCACCGCCGACAAGCCGTTCCTGTCGCCCGGCCTGTTCCGCGATCGCAATTTCGCCGCCGGCATGGTCATGGTGTTCTTCGTCTCCTCGGTGATGCTGGCGACCTCGGCGCTGCTGGCGCCCTATTTGCAGAACCTGGCGGGCTATCCGGTCTATACCGCCGGCTGGGCGATGGCGCCGCGCGGGCTCGGCACCATCGCCTCGATGTATCTCGCCAGCCGGCTCGGCATGCGGTTCGATCAGCGCAAGATCATGGCGGTGGGGCTGCTGATTCTCGGCTGGGCGCTGTACATCATGAGCACCTGGACGCCCGACGTAACCGAGCAGCAGATGTGGGTGGTGATGATCGTGCAGGGGTTCTCGATCGGGCTGGTGTTCAACCCGATGACGGTCATGGCCTACACGACGCTCTCGACGCAGTTGCGCGGCGAGGGTACCGCGCTGCAATCGCTGGCGCGCAACATCGGCTCGGCGATCGGCATCTCGGTCACCTCGTTCACGCTGACCCGCAGCACGCAGGCGATGCACGCCGATATTGCCGCCGGCATCACGCCGTTCGACCGGGTGCTGCAAGGCGGCGACGCGGTGTCGCATATGCTGGACCCGGCGACCCGGCACGGTGCGGCGATGCTCAACCAGATGATCACGCAGCAGGCACAGATCGTCGCCTACAACAACGATTTCCGGCTGATGACGCTGACCGTGCTGCCACCGATGGCGCTGTTGCTGCTGATGCGGCGGCACGCCCGCCCGCCGGCTTCGCCGGTCGCGGCGGCGGGGGATTGAGGTCGCCGGGAACCGCCGGGCCTGCCTTCCGCGGGCGTCGCGGTCACTGCGACAGGGGCTGCCTGCAACGTTGATCCGCGTCGCGGTGCATGCCCAAAGCGGAGGGGTGGCGGATCGGTTGCAATGGCGGCAAAAGCTCGAATGCGGCGGTGCAGCGCCACGCGTCACGCCAAACCGACAGGTGCGGCCGACCGGGCGCTTACCTAAATGCTCAGGTCAAGCAGGTTGTAGTCCTTGATCCGCAGCTTCGCCGCCGCGTCCCACCGGTAGGTCTCTTGATCCGCCGCATGCGGCGCATACACGAAAGGCGTCTCCGCCGGGAACCGCTGCCGCCTGGCGTCGATCCCGTAGCCGATCATTCTGGCGCGTTGCCTGATGCGGTCCGCGTCATACACCGCCGCGGCGTTGTGCACGCCGCCGCCCATCACGCCCAACACCGACTGCCGGCGGTGGAAGCCGAAATTCAACGTCACCCGCCAGTCCTTGCTGGTATTGGCAAACGACCCATGCACCGCCTGCCGGTTGGTGATCGCCACATCGCCCGGCCTGCACACGATCGGCACCGCATCGGTCAGCCGCTCGGTTCCTGCTGCCGCCACCATGGCCGGGATATCCGCCTTGCCGAGTTTGTGGGAGCCGGGCACGACCCAAACCCCGTTTGCCGGCGTGCAGCCATAAAGCTGTGCCATGAAGTTGAAGCCGTGCGAGCCTTGGTCCCAGTCGGGACTGTTCCAGTGCGTCAGACCGTCCTGGTGCCACGCGACGGACGCACCGCGGCCGGGTTCCTTGATGAACAGCGCTTCGTTGAATGGCACGAAGTCATCGCCGTTCACCGCGGCGGCGACCGCCAGCAGATGCGGATGGCCATAGACCCGCAGATGCGCCTCGGAAAACTGCAAGGACCCCAGGATCAGATACACGACCTCCTGCGGCGCATCCGCTGCCGCTTGCGGCTCGAACATCTTCACCGGATGCCGGCCGCCCGCGAGGCTGGTGCCGCCGAACGGATCGCCGAGCGGCTTGGACCAGAACAGCGTTGGCGCCGTCAAATCGGCGCCGAGTGCCGGACGTCCCCGGGCGTCGACCGGCGCGCCTTTCTCCACCGGCAGCCGCTCCAGCACGTTCGTTTTGATATCGGCCTCGATATCCGCCAGTTCCTCGGCGTTGAGCACGCCTTCGAAGACGTAGAAACCGCAGCGCCAATAGGCGTCCAGGATGTCGGGATGCACGGTCCCGTCGCCGGTGAAGCGGATCGGCCCACGATTTCCCAGAGCGAACGCGCGCTGCGCGCCGGCTGCCAGATAGGCCTGCATTGCGGCTTCCTCGGGACCGTAATCGACGGTGACCGGCGCATTCATCTCGCAGCCTCCCTGGCGTTTTCGCAGTGCTGGGACAGCAAGCCTTAGCCACCTCGGGCGGGGCTGACAATCCGCCCGGCTGTCGGGCAGCCGTTGATGCGGGACCGGCGTGGCCGGTTACCTAATGCATGAGGTGAGCCTCATGATAATACCTCAGCGCCCCTGGATGGATCGGTACGATCGCTCCGCTGGGCACCATATCCTTGATGTCCAGGGTGGACAGCGTGGGGTACAAGCGGCGGAAGTCGGCGAAATTCTCGAACACCGCCTTCACCACGGCATAAGCCAGTTCATCCGGCTGATCGCTCGACGTGACGAGCACGGCCTGCGTGCCGATCGTCCGAACATCGTCGGGGTTGCCGGCGTACATGCCACCGGGAATGACCGTGGCGACATAATAGGGATGCGTCGCAAGCAGCCGATCGATCGGCGGTCCGGCGATGCGCACCAGGCGCGCCCGGCAGCCCGTCGTCGCCTCCTGGGTCAGCCCGTTGGGATGCCCCGCCTCAAAGATGATCGCGTCGACCTGGTTGCTGCAAAGCGCCTGATTCTGTTCGTCAGGCCCGAGTTCCACCACATGCTCGGGATCCAGTATCGCCCAGCCATAAGAGGCGAGGACGACATCGCGGGTGAAGGTGTATCCGGCACCGCTCCGCCCGATGCCGACGCGCTTGCCGCGCAAATCCCGGAATTCGCGTATGCCGGTATCGGCCCGCGCAACGACGGTAAAGGCTTCCGGGTAGAGTGCGATCAACATGCGCAGCTTGGGATCGGGGCCGGCGGCAGCAAACGGTCCCTCACCATGAAAAGCGCCATAGGCAACGTCGGTCTGCGACAGGCCAAACGTTGCCTCGCCGCTCTCGATCCGTCGGATATTCGCCACCGAACCATCGGAACTGACCGCAACGCACGGTGTTGCCTGATGCTCGTCCGCCAGATTGAACATCCGGCAGATCGCATTTCCGACCGGATGATAGATCCCGCCGGGGGTCCCGGTGGCGAGCGTAACCGGCGTGGGAGCGAGGGCGACGGATACCGCCATGCAGCCGGCAACCGCGCTTGCCATGATCGCCGCGGCAAGCCACAGCGGTGGTCTGAACGGCATCACTCGGTGCTCCCGCGCCCGCCGGGTCGGCGGGCCTCATGTGTCAAGCTGATACTGGATCTTCGAGCCGTCACGCTCGAACTCTCCGTGCACCCAAAGGTTTGCCGCGTCATACCAGATGCTGCCGGCGAGATAGGGCGTGATGAACGTATAGCGCGTGGCGGGAACCTGGCGGCCGGCGATCACGATTTGCTCGTCGCCAAACTTGCGTGCGCTGACACCGATGATGCCGCCATGCTGCGCGTCGACCAGCGTCGCCTGTGCCAGCACGGCCGGAGTCCACAGGCTGTTTGACGTCAAGGTTGCGGCGGCCGCGATAAACGGACCGCCCTTGCTCACCACGCGAAACCCCTGCGGCGTCGCCGCGCCGTCAACGCGGAGCGTCTCGCCATGCTCCACCGTTTCGCTGTTCAGTGACATCAGCCGCCCGGCGCGCCAGGTCTCCTGGGAGCGGTGACTGAACACGAACACGGTCAGGAAGGCCACCTTGACCAGGAGATGGATCTCCGTGTCGACCTGCGTCTGTCCGGTCGCCGACGAATACAGCACCGTGTGGGCGCCGATCCTGGCGCCCTTGTAGAGAACCGAGAAGCGCCGATCGCCGTCTGCAGCGGGCAAGACGATCGGTGTCGCGGCACGCACGACGCGAGGCAGCACGCAACTGATGCCTCCGGCATATCCGGCCATCAGCAGCGCGCGTCGCGGAACCGGACTCCGCAGCGGACTACTGACAGGCACTAGCCATTTTGCGCGATCCGCTGGCGCATTCCCTCAACCAACTCGTGAATGTTGTATTGGTGGCGTGCAAGATACGCGGTGAAGTCGGAACTCTGCGTCAGGCGCAGGCTGGTACCCTCCGCCAGCAGATCGACGATCTTAGGGCCGCCGGTGTTCGTGGCCACAACCCAGTCCACCTGGGTGGGCGGGCTGTTCGGCCGTTCGACCGTGGTGATGACGATCTCGGTGTCCGTACTTGTCCGCGCCAGGCCCATGGTGACCCGGACCCCCTGATACTCGCCGAAATGGCTGGCGATTTCGGTCAGGAGAAGGTCGTGGAACAGCGCCATGTATTGCTTCTGCTGATCGGGCGTGGCGATCCGCCAGAAGCGGCCCAGACAGAAGCGCGCGATGTCGTCGACGTCCACCGTTGCATCGATAACCGCCTGCAATTGGCGACGCTTCTCCGGCGGCGAGGCCGCCCCGTTGACGACGGCCACCAACTGCTCGCTGGTGCTTTTGACGAACGTGACCGCCTGCGCGCCGGACTGTGCCCGGGCGCGGCGAACCAGCCCCGGCGGCGTGGCCAGCAAGGCGGTTGCTCCGATCATCGTCATGGTCGCTCGGCGTGTCAGCATGGTCCACCGTTGTGGTCGTTGTGTCCGATACCGCATAGAGGTTATCGCGCTAACGCGCAGTACGGCTTGATCCAGATCAATGTGTCCCGACGCCATAGCGGCTAGAAACAATGCGCTTTGCTGCCGGTGTTGTTCATCGCGACCGGGCGACGCCGGCGGTGCCGTGCAAGCCGAGCCCCAGTATCCCCCCGGGCCGTTAACCAACGCGGGGACCTGACACGCACAAAGGGTTCCGTCATGTACAAGAAAATCATCGTCGCTCTGGCCGTGTTCATGCTGGCGGCCGCCGCGCCGCTGCTGAGCGCCTGCCACACCGCCGCGGGGGCGGGCGAGGATATTTCCGCCACCGGAAACGCCATCACCAACTCTGCTGACAAGCATACGCCGTGATCGACTGCCGCGTGCCGAACGCGGTGCTGCCGCGATCCGGCCGGGGCATTGTTTCGGTGGGTGGCTGACGCTGGTCTCGGACAAGGCAGTGTCCTTGTACGACGCGCGTGGTCGCGGCCTGTGATGGAGGACCAGATGATCAAGACATTGCTGGCGCTGCTGCTGCTTTCGCTCACCCTCGCCGGTTGCTTCGTTGGACCGGATGGCGGCTGGGGCGATCATCGTGACTTCCACGGCGAGCAGGGAGAGCATGGCAACTGGGGCCGTTAGAGCCGGTTTCCCAGTACCGCGTTGTCGCTGCTCTTCCGGCTGTTTCGCCAATGACCCTGGCTGTCGGGTATGACATGAAGGTGCGATGTGGGAACTATCCTCATCATCATCCTGCTGATCCTGCTGCTCGGCGGCGGGGGTGGCTACTACGGCTATAATCGCTACGGCGGGTCGGGACTCGGTGGGGTTCTCGGCCTCGTGCTGATCATCCTCCTGGTGTTGTGGCTGGCCGGTGGCGTGCAGTTCCACCACCCGTGACGATGCGCGCCAACCGCCGGATTGGGATCGCTTCTTGGCGGGTCGTGTTTGGCGCTCGAGCCGCGATGGTCGTGCCAGGCGGACGATAGTCCGGAAAGCTCCCACCTGATCGGACAGCGCGGCCAGGGAGATCGCGTCTGCGTCGGTTCCGAGTCTGGCGCCATGGGCCAGCCGCGATGACTCGCGGCGCATCGGGGTTGCGCCTGACTCCAGCCACCAAGCCTGACAGGAAAGGCGCGGCGCACAGCGGACCTGCGACGGCAACACGACCGCCGGTTTTTCCCATGTCGGAGGCTGCCATGATCACGAGCTCTGAACGCGCTGCCGGAGACTTCGCCGCGGATTTGGCCGCCCTGCGGCAAGACGTCGCGCGTCTCACCGAAACGATGAGCGACCTGGTACAGCATCGGACGCAGGCTGCCGGCCGTCGCGTGTTCGAAGCCGTCGGGGATGCCAGAGAGAGGCTCGCCGGCACGGCCGCCGACGCGCAGAAAGGTATATGCGCGGTAAGCGGCGCGATCGGGACCGGTATCGCGCGCAATCCGATGACCGCCGTGCTGATCGCTTTCGCTGTCGGACTCTCGCTCGGTCTGTTGCGCCCATCCCGCGGCTGATTGTTTGTGATTCGCGGGCTGACCGATCTCTTGCGTGCCGCGGCTGAGCAGCGCAGGGCGATATGCGGTTCGCCGTTGCCGCCGCCGGGTGGCATCGTGACAGCCAGTTGGCTGCCCGGAGGGTTTGCGGGAGTTCGCAAGCATAGCCGTCGGTGGCGAGACGAGCGGTGGCGGCTTGCTTCCGAGCCGAGCCAAATGCCGGAATATCCGATGGCCCGATCACAGTCGGCGCCACCGCTGCGGTGAGCGCGGGCCGCCGGTCTGCCTACCACTCCACCGGATCGGCGGCTGCCGGCGCCTCGTCCGCCGCCGGCGCCGCGTCGGCGCGCCCGAGTATCAGCACCAGGCCGCCATCCGGCATCGCCTCGGCACGCAGCGACAGACTGGTGCCGTCGGGTCCGGTTTCGGCAACCTGCCCCCGGCCGGATTCCGGCCGCAGCGCCCCGACCAGGCGCGCGACTTGCGCATCCCCATCCTCCGGTGGCCCGAAGCGTCCGGCCAGCACCTGCTGCCGCAGCAACTCGTCGAGCAGCATCCCCTCGCGCAGCGCGCCCTCCGGCAGAGCGCTCAAGGCGGCGAAGTGCGCATTCCAGGCGACCAGGCGAAGCTCGCCGTTCAGCACCGCCACCCCCTCGGACACTCCGTGCAGCATCACCTGCACCTGCGCTGCCTCGACCGCGGCCCGCGCCCGCATGCCCGCGAGGTCGCCCTGCATCGCGGCCACCAACGCCTCGGCCTGCGCCAGAGCGCGGTTGCGGCGGCGGGTGCTGCGCCAGTGCCATACCTCCCACAGCACCGTGGCGCCGATCGCCAGCACCAGCAGCGAGGCGATCGCGGCCAGCACGCGCGCGGCTGCCGCCCAGGTCTCCGCCGGCGCCATCGCCTGGTCGCGCTCCACCCCCACCGCCGCGATCAGGTCGCGGTCCGGAACGCGGCGGAAGGCGACGATGCGGTCCACACCGTCGATCGGGGTGCGGCCGATCCATATCCCGCCGCCCGGTCGGTCCAGCATGGCCGTGTACATGGGCGTCCGGTCGAGATCCAGCCGCGGCCGCAACGCCGCGGTCCCGGCCACAACCTGGACGCCGCCGCGATGCGTATCGATCAACGCGGCGAGGCCGCCCTGGCCCAGGCCCGCCGAGGCGAAGACGGCGCCGAGCGCGCTGGACCGGTACGACGCGCCCATGATCCAGCCGCGCGGTTTGCCAAGCGGACGGACCAGGTACATCAGGTATTGCCGGACCACACCGCCGGAACCCAGCTCGCCAACCACCATCGCATTGTCGCGTCCATGCGCGCCGTTGCCCTGGATCGGCTCCAGCGAGCCGTTGGCAAACGTCGCATAGGCCGAACCGATGCCCTGTCCGACCGCCGCGGGATTGATGTCCTGCACGATGACGTGCTTGTCGTCGGCGACGAACAGGTCGTCCGAGACATCGGTCAGCGCCGGCATCGTCTTGCGCCAGTTGGCCAGGCTGAACGTATCGGGATTGTCCTCCCACGCGGCTTGCAGCACGCTCAGCGACTGGTCGACCATTTGCATTTCGTTCTGCACCTGGGCTGCCAGGGTGACGGCCTGGGCGGTGATCGCCGCCTCCGTGCGCCCACGCACATCGTCCGTTTGGTCACGGATGGCGCGTTCGGTGTTGATCCAGATCAGCGCGATCAGCGCGATGCAGATGATGGCGACCGCACCGCAGGCCAGCACCTGGGCGTTACCGACCCGCCGCCGCCGCCGGTTGTGGAGCAATTCCTCCGGCGAGCGTCGTATCGCCGAGCCGGGGCGGCGGCGGCGTTGCCCGGACCTGCTGCCAAACAGGCTCATCGGCGGTTGCGGCCCCGGCGCGTGGCGGCGGTCTGCGGTCCGAGTGCGGAGATGCCGTGCATGTCGTCAAAAATCCTGCGGACGGCCGCCAGATTCGCGGCATGGCAATCTACCGTTCGGCTGGTGCCGGAAGCAATGTATTAGCCCCCGGGTGAGCAGTCCGCCGGGTGCGGCGCCGTCCGGGTGCCGAGTGCTGCCAGGATGGCCGCCGCGCGCGGCGTTTCGATCGCCTCCAGGGCCGCCACCGCGCTATCGCGCAGCGCCGCGTGCTGGCGAGCGATACGCCCGAGCAAGACGACGCATTCCTCGTCGGCCACCAGCGTCACCGCCTCGATAAGCTCGGCATCGGGGCCCTGGCGCAGCAGGCGGGCGAGCCAAGGCCGGGCCTCGATCCGGCCCATGTGCCCGAGTGCCTTGGCGGCGGCGGTGGCCACACCTTGGTTCAGGTCTTCGAGCAAACTGCAAAGCAATCGGGCGATCTGTCCGGTGCGGGGCGCGCAGCGGCAGACCTGGGCGCGGATCGCGGGATCGGCATGCAGCAGCAGTGCCGCCGCCGTTGCCTCCGGCAGGATGCAGCGGAGCGCAGCGGCGGCGTGCACCGCGTCGCGTTGCCCGGGGCCCGAAACCACCTCCTCGACGACGATGCGGCGTACCGCGGCGCCGACGGCCGCCCCGCCGATCGCCGCCAATGCCTGGAGTGACGCGGTTTGCTCCGGAACGCGGTGTTGCAGCCCGAAGCCCTTGAACCGGCGGCATAGCGCTTCGAGTGCCGGTACTGCCGCCGGCAGCTTGCGCCGCGCCGCCTCCTCGGCGAGCGCCCGGCACGTGGCAAGGCCGGCGCCGGGGATCGCGGCGACCAGTGCGGCGTCGGTCAGGTCCGCGGCCGGCGTCGCCTCGCGATGCGGTTGCAGGTCGGATGGCGGGTCCTCCCGCCGGACGCCGGCGGCGGCAAAAAGGTCGAGCTGGCCATCGTGCATGGCGAAAAACCTCTCCCACGCAGTGGGAGAGGTCAAGCCGCGGGGCGACGAGGGTGAGGGCGCGCGGGTGCCGTCGCGGCGGGAGCGCGGCGCGGTGATCGCGGCCCGCAGCCGGGCGGCACGTGGCAGGTAGAGCGAGGCGACCCGATCACCCCCACCCTCGCCGCTTGCGGGTCTCGACCTCGTCCGCGCGCAGCAATGGAGAGGTCAGGCGGCGACCCGCTCGACGAATTCCATCAGGCCCTCGTCGGACACCGGCTTCTCCAGCACCCGATCGACGCCCAGTGCGCCGGCCCGCGCCACAATCTCCGGCGACGGCGAGCCGGTAACGAGCAAGACCGGCACGGTGCGTCCGTCCTCGCGCAGCCTGGCCAGCAACTCGAGCCCGGTCTGCTTCGGCATATGATGATCGAGAATCAACCCTGCCACGTGGCACAGGTCGCATTGCTCCAGGAAATCGGCGGCGGAGGCATAGGCAGCGACTTTGTGGCCGGTGACCGTCAGCAGGAATGCCAACGATTCGCGCACCGCGTCGTCGTCGTCCACCACCGCAATCACACTGGCCTCACGGGCTGCCATTGTTCAGCTCCAGTCGGCCATCGCCCGAGCCGATCCAGCGGCAGTCAGGGGTTCCGACGACCACAGAATGGGCGATCCGCCAAGCCGGCGCCATGACCCATATCAATGGATTGACCGCGCGATCCTTACTCAACCGTCACCTCCCCGTGACCGCGTCGGTATCCGGCACGCGCGGCAAGGTGAAGCGGAATACCGTGCCGCCCCCCGGGTTGTCCTCGGCCCATAGCTGCCCGCCATGCGTCTCGACGATCGAGCGGCAGATCGACAGGCCGACGCCCATGCCGTTGCCCTTGGTGGTGACAAAGGGCCGGAACAGGTTGGCGCGTACCTCCGGGGCCAGGCCCGGGCCGGTGTCGGCGACGCCAATCTCGATCATGCCGGTGCCACATAAGGCGGTGGTGATCACGACCTCGCGCCGCGCGGATTCCTCCATCGCCTCCATCGCGTTGCGCAGCAGGTTGAACAGTACCTGCTGGACCTGCACCCGGTCCGCCGCCACCTGCGCCGCGTCCGGGTCGAGCTTCGTCTCGACCGCCACATGCTCCTTTCTCAGGCTGACCATCGCCAGCGCAACGCCTTCCTGGATCATCGCCGGCAGGTGCTCCGGGCGTTGTTCGCTGTCGCTCTTTTTCACAAAGTTCCGCAACCGCTGGATGATCTGGTGTGCGCGTTCGGTTTGCTCGATGATCTTCTGCAACGCGGTTGCGGTGGCGCCGGCGTTGCCCGCCGCCAGCAGCCGCTTGCCGGCGCCGGCATAATTGCCGATGGCCGCCAGCGGCTGGTTCACCTCGTGCACCAGCGCCGAAATGAGCTGGCCAAGCTCGGTCAACCGCTGCACGTGAAACAGCTCCGACTGGGCCTCGCGCAGCCGCTTTTCGCGATCATGCCGTTCGGACAGATCGCGCAGGATCTTCGAGGCGCCGACGATGGCGCCCGCGTCGTCGTAGATCGGCGACACGGTCAGCGAGGCCGGGAACCGGCTGCCATCCTTGCGCTGCCGCACTGTTTCGTAGTGCTCGACCCGCTCCCCGCGGCGGATGCGTTCCAGGAACATCGCCTCCTCCGCCACACGGTCAGGCGGAAACAGCACGACGATCGGCCGGCCGACGATCTCCGCGGCGCGATAGCCGAACATCGCTTCCGCGGCGCGGTTCCAGTGGGTGACGATGCCGCTGAGATCCTTGCCGATGATGGCGTCGTTGGATGATTCGACGATCGCCGCCAACCGGCGCATCGCGGTGATCTCCGGCTGCTGAAAGCCGAGGTCGTGGTTGATCTCGACGACACGGCTCGGCCGTCCGTCCCGGCTGCGCTGTAGCGCCCAGTGGCTGGCGACGGACAGCGTGCGGCCGTCGCGCGTGCGATGTTGCAGTTCGCCATGCCACGTGCCGTCCGCCAGCAGCGTTGCCTGGATGGAATCGAGCGGCCGCGGCAATCGCGTCGCCAGCAGATCGTGCGACCGCCTGCCGACCGCTTCACGCGGCGACCAGCCGTACAGCCGCTCGGCACCGGCGCTCCAGAAGCGGATGGTTCCGTCGAGGTCGCGAACGATCGCCGGGGCGACGTCCAGCGCAGCCAGCACGCTGTCGGTGTCCGACCCGCGGGCTTCCGCCGCTGCCGTTGGCGTGGTCACAGCTTGTACTCCTCCGGGGACCGTGCGTTGGAGCGCGGTCTGGGGTCGTGTGGTACGAGAATAGCGTTGTCGAAGGGTGAAGAGCAAAGGGCGGTTAACGCTCGGCGACCCGGGCTCGGCCACCGGGGCTCTTGCCGGGCCTGTGGCATACCATATACAATATGCATCTACCCGCGAGGAGGGAAGGGTGCCGGACGACGTCGTCCACCCCCGCCTGAAGGTCGAGCCGCTGGAGGTCAGCCTCGGGCTGCGCCAGCAGGCCTGCGACGCGATCAAGCGCGCCATCACGGAAATGGACATCTACGGCCACGCCGGCGAGATCCGGCTGGACGAGCGGCAACTGTCGCAGGATCTCGGCGTCTCCCGCACGCCGATCCGCGAGGCGCTGTCGGTGCTGGAGCAGGAGGGGTTCGTACGCACGGTGCCGCGGCGCGGCGTGGTGGTGGTGCGCAAGACCAAGCGCGAGGTGCTCGAGATGATCGCCGTCTGGGCGGCGCTGGAGAGCATGGCCGCGCGGCTGGCAGCGCCGCGTGCGACTGCTGCGGAGGTGGCGGAACTGCGGGCCCTGGTGGATGCGTTCGACGACGACCCGTCCGGGCATATCAGCGAGTACTCGCACGCCAATATGGAATTCCACAAGGCGATCATTCGCATGGGCGGCGTCGCGCTGATGAGCAGCCTGGCGGAGAACCTGTTCATCCACATGCGTGCGGTGCGCGCGGTGACGATGACGCAGGACAACCGTGCACAGCGCTCGATCGTCGATCACCGGGAGATCATTGCCGCGCTGGCGGCGCACGATGCGGACCTGGCCGAGCGCCTGGTGCGCGACCACACGATGGGCCTGGCGGCGCATGTCGAGAAGTTCGGCGACCCATACCTCTCCCACGGAGTGGGAGAGGTCGAGGCGCGTAGCGCCGAGGGTGAGGGTGCCGCGAACCGCACCGTGCGGCGCGCGGCACCCTCACCCGCGTC